>NZ_RCOE01000276.1:0-22858 GCF_004321495.1 Pseudomonas sp. Sample_10 | reverse complement strand
CCCTCTACGAATACACCAGCGGCACCGGCGCCAACATGAGCATGGTGCCGATCAGTATCGGCGACATGCTCGGCGCACTGATCATCATCGGCATTACCTTCGCCCTGGCGCGCAACTTGCCGGGCCTGCTGGAAGTGTTCGTGCTGTCCAAACTCAACTTGGCCCAGGGCAGTGCTTACGCCACGACGACGTTGCTGTCCTACGTGATCGCTGGCGTCGGTTTCGTTTCCACCCTGTCGACACTCGGGGTGAGCTGGGACAAATTGCAATGGCTGGTGGCCGCGCTGTCGGTTGGCCTCGGTTTCGGCATGCAGGAGATCTTCGCCAACTTTATTTCCGGGATCATGATCCTGTTCGAACGCCCGGTGCGCATCGGCGACACCATCACCATCGGCAACCTGTCGGGCACGGTGAGCAAGATCCGCATCCGCGCCACGACCATCACCGACTTCGACCGCAAGGACATCATTGTCCCGAACAAGACGTTCATTACCGGGCAACTGATCAACTGGTCGCTGACCGACACCATCACACGGGTGACCCTCAAACTCGGCGTCGATTACGGTTCGGACCTGGACCTGGTCAAAGAGCTGCTGCTGAAGGCCGCGCGGGATAACCCACGCGTGCTGAAAGATCCGGAACCCCACGTGTATTTCCTGAACTTCGGTGAAAGCACTCTCGACCACGAACTGCGCATGCACGTGCGCGACCTCGGCGACCGCAACCCGGTGCTCGACGAGGTCAACCGCTTCATCAATCGCGAGTTCAAGAAGCAGCACATCAACATCTCGTTCCGGCAGATGGAGGTTTACCTGAAGAACCTGCACGGACAGGAATACAAGATGGTGCCGATCGAGCCGGAAGCGAAAACCATTGTGCCGATAAAGGATGGCAAGCAACCGCCACAAATGCCGCCCGCCGCCAAACTCGACTAACCGGACTTTCCCCAGCAGAATGCTCGGACATTCTGCTGGAGCCGGCCCTTGAAAGCCCTCGACGAACTGACCTTCGATAATCGCTTCGACCGCTTGGGCGATACGTTTTCCGCCCACGTGCTGCCCGAGCCCATCGACAACCCGCGCCTCGTAGTCGCTAGCCCTGCCGCCATGGCGCTGCTGGACCTTGACCCGGCCGTGGCCGAAACCCCGGAGTTCGCCGAGCTGTTCAGCGGCCATAAGCTCTGGGCCGATGCGGTTCCTCGGGCAATGGTCTATTCCGGGCATCAGTTCGGTTCGTACAACCCGCAACTGGGCGACGGTCGGGGCCTGTTGCTGGGTGAGGTGTACAACGAGGCCGGCGAACACTGGGACCTGCACCTCAAGGGTGCCGGCCAGACACCGTTTTCGCGCATGGGCGATGGTCGTGCGGTGCTGCGCTCCTCGATCCGCGAATTCCTTGCTTCTGAAGCGTTGCACGCGCTGAACATCCCGACCACACGAGCATTGTGCGTGATCGGCTCCGACACCCCGGTCTGGCGCGAAAAACAGGAGCGCGCCGCCATGGTCCTGCGCCTGGCACCGAGCCATGTGCGCTTCGGACATTTCGAGTATTTCTACTACACCAAGCGCCCCGAAAAACAGAAAGAGCTCGGCGATCACGTGCTGGCCATGCATTTCCCGCAATGCCTGGAACAACCGGAACCGTATCTGGCCATGTTCCGCGAAATCGTCGAACGCAACGCCGAGCTGATCGCCAAGTGGCAAGCCTACGGCTTCTGCCACGGGGTGATGAATACCGACAACATGTCGATCCTCGGCATTACCTTCGATTTCGGCCCGTTCGCCTTCCTCGACGACTTCGACGCCAACTTCATCTGCAACCACTCCGATGACCAGGGCCGCTATTCCTTCAGCAACCAGGTGCCGATCGGACAGTGGAACCTCAGCGCCCTGGCCCAGGCCTTGACGCCGTTCATCAGCGTCGAGGCCCTGCGCGAAACCCTCGGCCTGTACCTGCCACTGTTCCAGGCCCATTACCTCGACCTGATGCGCCGTCGTCTTGGCTTCACCACGGCTGAAGACGACGACCAGAAGCTGCTGGAACACCTGCTGCAACTGATGCAAAACAGCGGCGTCGATTACAGCCTGTTCTTCCGCCGCCTGGGCGACGAATCACCGGAGGCGGCCGTCGCCCGCTTGCGTGATGACTTCGTCGACCTCAAGGGCTTCGATGCCTGGGGCGAGCTCTACATCGCCCGGGTTGCCCGCGAAGGCGCGCTTGATCAAGCGCAGCGTCGGCAACGGATGCACGCGGTGAATCCGCTGTACATCCTGCGCAATTATCTGGCGCAAAAGGCTATCGATGCGGCAGAGAGCGGCGACTACTCGGAGGTTCGGCGCCTGCACACGGTGCTGAGCAAGCCGTTCGAGGAACAGCCGGGAATGGAAAGCTACGCCGAACGGCCGCCGGAGTGGGGCAAGCATCTGGAGATCAGTTGTTCGTCGTGAGCAAGTATCAATCCGCCGGATCAATGGCACTGATCACACGCGCAATGATGTCGGACATCGTCGCATCGTCAAGACGCTCGATAAACCTGGCTGAGCCATCACGCACTCGTTGTTCGATGTCAAAGCTGCGTACCTGATTGCAGACGGCGACACCATTGGTTTCGTATCCGGAAATGACGACGGCCAGACCAACGTGTCGACTGAAACTTCCGCCGCTCGTAATGGGTACAGTCATGCTGACACCAAGTGAATTGATTTCACTTGGTGTTATCACGACGAAACGATGCCGGTTCATCATCTCCCGGCCGGCTACCGGGTTCGGGTCGATCCAATAAACATCTCCCCGTTTCGGGGGTTGGCGACGAACCATCAACCCAGCTCCCGACCAAGCGGCCCACCTTCACGAGCAGACGCTGTCTGCTCATTCAGCGCGGCTATTTCATCGCGGCCCTCAAGCAACTCTGCAAGGCTAAAGCGTTTGCGCGCGGGCTGCACAACGGGGCGGGCAATCAATTCACCATCGATCACATTCAGCTCCAGCTGCGCCCCTACTTCCAGATGCAGAAGTTTGAGCAATGCAGGCGGAAGCGTGATCACCGCTGCACCGCCTTGCCGACGAATTTTTGAAGTCACGGACATGGGATAACTCCGTTCCGATAATTGAAAGATATCGACATTTCGATAAGTGCAACAAAAGTAGCACGCAGCTAGAGCCAAAGCGAACCTCACTATTGGAAATGGTGGCCTGAGTAGCCTCCAGCGTAGCTACCGTTCCTGAAATGAAGACCAGGAAAATGTGAGCATTTGCGACGGTTCGCGCATAGCTCCAGAGTTTGGCTGGCTTGATATATTCCGCACTCATCTCCAAATCATCGTCATTGCCAAATCCTGGAGCCGCAAATGACCAATCCTCTCCTCATCCCCTGCCCCCACTGCAATGGCCTCAACCGCATCCCGGCCGAACGCCTGAACGATCATCCCAAATGCGGACGCTGCAAAGCCGAGGTCTTGTTGAACAAGCCGTTTGAACTGAAACAAGGTGACTACGCCAGCCAGATCAAGGGTGATTTGCCGTTGCTGGTGGACGTGTGGGCGGACTGGTGCGGGCCGTGCAAGTCGTTTGCGCCGGTATTTGAACAAGCGGCAGCGCAACTGGCGGGCAAGTGCCGGCTGGCCAAGCTGGACAGTGAGGCCAATCAGCAATTGTCAGCCCAGCTGGGGATTCGCTCGATCCCGAGCCTGATCCTGTTCAAGAACGGCCGGGAAGTCGCACGCCAGAGCGGGGCGTTTCCATTGCCGCAGTTGATGAGCTGGCTGCGCAGTCAGGGGGTCTGATTCCATTGAGCCGATCACGGGGTGGTACGCTGCCGAGAGGTCCAGCCGCTGAGGCGGCTAGCACCTTTTTCGTGACCTGACCACCTGCGAAATGTGACAGTATCGGCGCTAAAAAAAAGCTGATTGAATCAGTTTCAGTGTTCTGCCGCACGGCCAGGACGCCTTCTGAATCCGGCCTCGGCCAGGACTACTACAAGGGAGAACTGAAATGACTCAATCATCCACTGAATCGTCAAAAGATCTTGCCAGACCAGAGCTACCCGAAAAGCTGAACGGTAGAATTACCGAGCAATTCCTTGATTCCAACCGACAAAGGATTCCGGTGACCATTCAGCGCTACCCGGGGCAAGCGGAGGGCGACCGGATAAATTTGTACAGTGGAGGTCCCGACGCTGATGTCGTGGTGAGCACGGCAATAGTCACCCAAACACAGAGTGAAACCACGATCCACATCGACGCCATCAAACTAAGGAAGCTCGCGCCTGGTACGCATGCGATGTTCTACGACACTACTCCCAAATCCGGGACGCCTGTACGGGAATCCAGCTGGCTACTCTACCAGTGGCTCCCGAAGTAACTTGCACCGGTATTTTCCTAACGATTCATGCAGTGTCATCCGGGAGCGCTGAAAAGTAGCGAATCCTGTCGCTCGGTGTGTTGCGCCGCACCATCGGTCCGTATCAATCAGGCGTTTTCCAGCAGGTTGTGCAGCTCGACGAATTGCTGCGTCAGCTTGTGTCTTGGATCGAGATGGATCAGCGGCGTATTGGCCTGGTGGGATTCGCGCATGCGCACCGAAGAGGCCAGATACACCGGCAACACCGGCAGCCCCTCAGCGATCAGTTCGTCGAGAATTTGCTGCGGCAGACTGGCTCGGGCCTGAAACTGGTTGACGACGATGCCTTCAACTTCCAGACCTTCGTTGTGGTCCTCCTTCAGCTCTTCGATTTCCGCCAGCAGGCCGTATAGCGCCTGGCGCGAAAAACTGTCGCAATCGAAGGGAATCAGCACGCGATCAGCGGCGATCAGCGCTGAAACGGCGTAAAAATTGAGCGCTGGAGGGGTATCGAGGTAGATCCGGTCATAGTCTTCGCTCAGCTCTTCCAGCAACTTCCTCAGTTTGTTGATCTTGTGCTTGGCCTCGAGCTTGGGCTGCAAGTCCGCCAGTTCAGCCGTGGCGGTGACGACATGGAGGTTATCGAACGGCGTTTCGTAGATATCGACCTGGTTTTTTCTGGAGAACGGCCCGGAAGACAGGGTTTGCTTGAAAAAATCGGCAATCCCCATGGGAATGTCATTGCCGGTGAGCCCCGTCAGGTATTGAGTGGAATTGGCCTGGGCATCGAGGTCAACCAAAAGGGTGCGAAAACCCTCGTTGGCGCTGACCGCCGCCAAATTGCAGGCAATGCTGGATTTGCCCACGCCACCTTTCTGATTGAACACCACGCGCCGCATGTCAAAACCTCCGTGTATCAAAGAATGACCGAGTGTAGTGGTGCATGGCGTTGCTTAGCTACCTCCCGGAATGGGGACTACACAGTCAGTCGTCGTCTCGCACCAAAAAACGGGAAACATCAGAGCCATACGCAGCAGTGGCCGACAAACGGCATGATGAAAATGTGAATAATTGCCAAACGTTCATTTTTCGCCAACCAGGCGGTACATCTTGCTGAGCAAAATGTAACCAGCATTTGCTACGCGTTCGTCGCACCGGGATAATGCGCACCACTCGGCGCCAAGCGCCACGTAGGGTGTGCCGTGCATTTGCGCACTCATCGCGTCAAGAAAGCCCGCAGGGGCGGGATGAATGTCTGTGATCAATTTCAACATCGCCCAGTGGCGCGCGTGGGCCCCGGGGCTCGAAAGCGTGGACGATTGGCAAGCCTGGAGTCGACGACCGGTCGTACTCCCGGGCAGCGATGCGGCCCCGGATGTCTCGTTTCTGCCGGCCATGCAGCGCCGACGCCTCAGTCGGCTGGCGAGGATGGCATTCAGTGTCGCTTGGCCCCTGGCCGAAGGTCGTCAGGACTTGCCGCTGGTCTTTGTTTCCCGTCATGGTGAAACCCCGCGCACCTTCGACATTCTCAGTGAGTTGGCCGTTGAACAGCCGCTGTCGCCCACTCAATTCAGTCTTTCTGTGCACAACGCGATCATTGGCCTGTGGTCGATCATGCGCGGTGAAACCAGCGAGATGACCGCCCTTGCCGCAGCCGGCGATGGCCTGGAACACGGCATGCTGGAAGCCGCGGCCTTGCTGAATGAGGGTGCGCCGGCCGTGTTGCTGGTGGTAACCGAGGAACAGCCCCCCGAAGCCTATTCGACGTGGATTGATGACGTGCCGTTTCCGTACGCCCTCGGCCTGCTGATCACGCCAGGCAACGACTGGCAGCTGTCCCTGAACAGCCCCTCGGATGCGTTGTCCAAGTCTCGCTGGCCCCATGCACTGAATCTGTTGAAAACGCTGCTGGGCCAGCAAACCACCTGCCAACATGCCTGGAAAAATCGTGTATGGACCTGGCAACGCAATCCATGATCGAGAAAAACCGCGACGCCTACTACTGGCGCCTGCTGGCAACTGCTGCAAGCTTTACCCTGTTCGGACTGGGCGGGCTGTGCCTGCGCGTGGTGGTTTTTCCGTTGCTCGGCTGTTTGCCGGGCGATGCCCGGACCCATCGCCTGCGCGCGCGGCATACGGTCAGCCGTTGCTTCTGGTTTTTCGTGCGGTTCATGGCTCGCGCCGGCGTGCTGACCTATGACATTCAGGGCGAGGAAAAACTCGGACGCCCGGGGCAGATGATCATCGCCAATCATCCCTCGCTGATCGACGTGGTATTCCTGATCGGGCTGGTGCGCCACGCCAACTGCGTGGTCAAGCAAAGCCTCTGGGAAAACCCTTTCACCCGCGGCCCGCTACGCCGTACCGAATACATCAGCAACGACGGCAGCATGGACATGCTCGATGCCGCCGCCGATGCATTGAAAGAGGGTCAAACCCTGATCATCTTTCCCGAAGGCACCCGCACCCAGCCGGGTCAGGCACCGGCCTTTCATCGGGGAGGAGCGGCAATTGCCGTGCGGGGTGCGAAAATCCTCACCCCCGTGGTGATCAGGGTCAATCCGACCACGTTGACCAAGGCGGAGCCCTGGTATCGGATCCCAAAGCGTCGTGTGCACTTCAGTTTTCGCGTCGGGGCCGATATAGACCCACAGGCCTTCGCTGCGCTGGGCCCAGCGCCTCAAGCCTCGCGCAAGCTCAATGATTACCTACATTCGTACTTTATTAAGGAGCTCGCCGAAGATGAGCGATCTGCACCGTGATATCAAAATGCTTATCATCGACGCCCTTGGCCTCGAAGACATCAGTGCCGACGACATCGGCGATGACCAGACGCTCTTCGGCGAAGGCTTGGGCCTGGACTCTGTCGATGCTCTGGAACTCGGCCTGGCCATCCAGAAAAAATACGGCATCAAAATCGATGCCGACGCCAAGGACACGCGTAATCATTTCAGCAACGTGGCGAGCCTTGCGGCGTTCGTCACCGCAAAACAGGCAGCTTGAGACCGGACCATGCAAACTCGTGACGACATTTTCAACACCCTGCGCGATGCCTTGGTCGAGCTGTTTGAACTGGAGCCCGAGCGCGTCAGCCTCGAATCCAACCTGTATCAGGATCTGGAAATCGACAGCATCGACGCGGTTGACCTGATCGACCACATCAAACGTCAGACCGGCAAGAAAATCGCCGCCGAAGAATTCAAATCGGTGCGTACCGTCAGCGACGTCGTCGAGGCGGTCTACCGTCTGGTTCAACCGGCCGCATGAGCCGACTGATCGGCCTTGGCCTGCTGCTGGCAGGCCTGCTGTACCCCTTTGCGGTGTATTTCGGCATGGAGCATTTCGCGCCGTGGCAATTCGGTTTGCTGCTGGGCAGCCTGTGGCTGGCCCGCGCACTGAGCGGCCGACAAAAGCCCGGCAGCCTGTGGATGGCCGCGGCAGCCATCGTCTTTTGCCTGCTGCTGGCGCTGTTCGACAGCCCGGTGTTGTTGCGTTGGTATCCGGTGCTGATCAGCGGTTTCATGCTGGCGCTGTTCGGATCGAGTCTGATGTACGGCCCGCCAATGGTCGAACGCCTGGCCCGTCTGCGCGAACCGCACTTGCCCGCCAAGGCCATTCGCTATACCCGCCAGGTGACCATCGCCTGGAGCGTGTTTTTTCTGTGCAACGGTTTGTGCGCCGCCGCCCTGACGCTGTGGGCGCCACTGAACTGGTGGATGTTGTACACCGGTCTTATTTCCTACGGATTGATAGGCCTGATGTTTGCCATTGAATGGCTGATACGACAACGGGTACGAGGCCACCCATGAATTGGATAAAACTTGAGCAGCTGCTGCTCAAGGCCGAGCCGCAGCGAGCCGTAACGGCCGAGCCGCCGCTCGATCACGCACATCTGTGTGCCCAGGCCCTGAGCCTGGCCGCCGGCCTGCAAGCCCAGGGTGTGCAGCGCATTGCCGTGCACCTTGAAGACGCCGCCGATCTGGCGATTGCCCTGCTGGGTGCCTGGCGTGCCGGGGTCAGCGTATTGCTGCCCGCAGACTTGCAAGCGCAAACCCGCCAGCGCTGGTCGAAGGAAGTGGACCTGTGGCTCACCGATCAGCCCGACGATGCTCAGCTGAGCGCTTACCGACATGCACCGCTCAGCGCCGCCGCACTGGATCTGGATCAATGCCGGCTGAGCCTGTGCACGTCCGGATCCAGTGGCGAGCCCAAGCGCATCGAAAAAAACCTGCGGCAATTGGCCAATGAGGTCCAAGCCCTGGAACAGCTGTGGGGCGCCGATCTCGGCCCGGCATGCATCATCGGCAGCGTTGCCACCCAACACATCTATGGCCTGCTGTTCCGCGTGCTCTGGCCACTGTGTGCCGGACGCCCGTTCACGCGCAGGCAACTGGCGTTTCCGGAAGACCTGCAACGCGCCAGTCGCCAGCATCCGGCTTTCGCCTGGGTGGCCAGCCCGGCACTGCTCAAGCGCATGGGCGACAACCTCGACTGGCCCGCCATGAGCGCAGTGCGCCGGGTATTTTCTTCCGGCGGCGCGTTGCCGGCCGAGGCGGCTAAGATTTTGTACCAACGCCTCCATCAATGGCCGACAGAAATTTTTGGCAGCTCGGAAACCGGCGGCATCGCCTGGCGCCAGGGGCCAACGCTCTGGCAACCCTTCGCCGATGTCGCCTTGAGCCAGGACGCTGACGGCGCACTGCTCATCGCCTCACCCTACTTGCCCGCCGGCCATGTCGAACATACCGCCGATGCCGCGCGAATTGTCGCTGACGGCCGTTTCGAGTTGCTGGGGCGGCTGGACCGAATCGTCAAACTGGAAGAAAAGCGTATTTCGCTACCGATGCTGGAACAGGCGTTGATGACCCATGCATGGGTGGCCGAAGCGCGCCTTGGCGTCGTCCAGGAAAATCGCGCTTCACTGGGTGCATTGCTGGTCCTGACAGAAGCGGGCCTTCATGCCTTGCGCAATCAAGGACGACGCACGCTCACTGAACAATTGCGCCAACACCTGAGCCAGCATTGCGAAGCGCTGGCCCTGCCACGGCGCTGGCGCTTGCTGCGACAACTACCGCTGAACACCCAGGGAAAACTGCCCCAGGCCGACGTCGAAGCCTTGCTGCTGGCGCCACGCCCCAAGGCGCCGCAAATTCTGGAACAGCTCGAAACCGAAGGCGAGTGGAGCCTGCAACTGGCCGTACCGCCGGATCTTGCCTATTTCAGTGGTCACTTCCCCACGGCGCCGGTATTGCCCGGCGTGGTGCAAGTGGAGTGGGCGCTGAACCTCGGCCAGCAATTGATGAACTTGCCGGAAAAGTTCGCCGGCATGGAAGTGCTGAAATTCCAGCAACTGGTGCGTCCGGGGGATGAAGTCCAATTGCACCTGCGTTTCGACCCGGACCGCAGCAAACTGTACTTTGCCTATCGCAATGAAACAGCGACCTGCTCCAGCGGGCGGATTTTGCTGGAACCCGCAGGTGCAAACCAGCATGCATAGCCCCTGCGCAGTCATTCCGGTGTACAACCACGAAAGTGCAATCACCACCGTGGTCGATGCGCTGATTGCCCGCCATCTGCCGTGCATTCTGGTGGATGATGCCAGCAGCCCGGCGTGCGCCAGGGTGCTTGATCGACTGGCGCAACGCGAAATGGTCTACCTGATTCGCCTCGCTGCCAATCAGGGCAAGGGCGGCGCGGTCATGACCGGCCTGCGTGAAGCGTCGCGCCTGGGTTTCAGCCACGCCTTGCAAGTGGACGCCGACGGCCAGCATGACCTGCAAGACGTGCAACGCTTTATCGAACTGTCGCGCAAGCATCCGCAAGCGGTGATCTGCGGCTACCCGAAGTACGATGAAAGCGTGCCCAAAGGCCGCTTGTACGCCCGCTACCTGACCCACGTCATGGTCTGGATCAACACGCTGTCGCTGCAGATTCGCGACTCGATGTGCGGCTTCCGTGTGTATCCGCTGCCGCCGGTTCTGGCACTGATCGAGTCGGCAAAAATCGGCAAACGCATGGATTTCGACTCGGACATCCTGGTACGCCTGGCCTGGCGCAACCAACCGATGCAATGGCTGCAAACCAAAGTGCATTACCCGCTGGACGGTGTTTCGCATTTCCGCCTGTTCTACGACAACGTACTGATATCGAGCATGCACACCCGGCTGTTTTTCGGCATGTTGCTGCGTTCACCCGTGATCCTCTGGCGGCGGTGGCGAGCATGAACGCGCAAAAGCAACACTGGGCCGACCGCGAAGAGCGCGGCAGTTTCTGGCTGATGAAATTTACCGCGGTCGCCGCCAAAGTGCTTGGCCGTCGCCTACTGAGCCCGCTGCTGTACGGCATCGTCCTGTATTTCTTCCTGTTCGGCCGCAGCGCCCGCCACAGTGCCTGGCAATATCAGCAACGCCTGGCCGAGTGGAGCGGTCGCAATGAATTGCGCCCGAGCCATTGGCGAGTGTTCGGCCAGTTCATGGCCTTCGCCGACTCCATGCTCGACAAACTCGACGTGTGGAACGGCAAGTTGAGCATCGAGCAGATCGAAATCATCGACCCGGCGCTACTGCGCAATCAGTTGCGCGGTACTCGCGGGCAGATGCTGGTGGGCGCTCACCTGGGCAATCTCGAAGTCTGCCGCGCACTGGCGGAAATCGGCGAAAAGGTCACCATGAATGTGCTGGTGCACACCAAACACGCCGAGCAATTCAACCGCTTGCTCGGCGAAGCCGGCGCGACCAATCTGCGCCTGATCCAGGTCAGCGAACTGGACCCGGTGATCATGCTGCAACTGCACGAGCGCCTGGAGCGCGGCGAGTGGCTGGCGATTGCCGGCGACCGCGTGCCACTGCATGGCGGGCGCAGCGTGACAGTGGATTTCCTTGGCCATCCGGCCAGGTTTCCGCAAGGGCCGTGGCTGTTGGCCGGTTTGTTGAAATGCCCGGTCAACCTGTTGCTGTGCCTGAAGAAACCCGACGGTGACTATCGCCTGACCATTGAGCCTTTTGCGGACTCGATCATCTGGAAACGTACGGATCGCGAGCAGGTCATTCATCAGTGGGCCTCCCGCTACGCCGAGCGCCTGAGTCACTATTGCCTCGACGCGCCTCAACAATGGTTCAACTTTTACCCTTTCTGGAAGACCGATGACGACGCCAACGCTTGAGCCGGTAACCTTCGGCGAACTCCCTTTGCGCATCGAAGACGTGCTGGCCCTGGCCAACCGCCAGGCGCCGGCGCAATTGCAGAGCGACGCTGCCTACCGCGAGCGCATCGCCAAGGGCGCTCGTTTCCTCGACTCTCTGCTGGACAAGGAAGGCGTGATCTACGGCGTGACCACCGGTTACGGCGATTCCTGTGTGGTGGCGGTGCCGCTGCATCACGTCGAAGCGCTGCCGCAGCATCTGTACACCTTCCACGGTTGCGGGTTGGGTAAATTGCTCGACGCCCAGGCCACCCGTGCGGTGCTGGCGGCGCGGTTGCAGTCACTGTGCCACGGCGTGTCGGGGGTGCGGGTGGAACTGCTGGAACGCCTGCAAGCCTTCCTTGAATACGACATTCTGCCGCTGATTCCGGAAGAGGGCTCGGTCGGCGCCAGCGGCGATCTGACGCCGCTGTCCTACGTCGCCGCCACGCTGTCTGGTGAACGCGAAGTGATGTTCCGCGGCGATCGCCGCCAGTCCGCCGAGGTGCATCGCGAGCTCGGCTGGAATCCGCTGGTGCTGCGTCCGAAAGAAGCCCTGGCGCTGATGAACGGCACCGCCGTGATGACTGGCCTCGCCTGCCTGGCCTTCGCCCGCGCCGACTACCTGCTGCAACTGGCGACGCGCATCACCGCGCTGAACGTGGTCGCGCTGCAAGGTAATCCCGAGCATTTCGACGAGCGCCTGTTCGCCGCCAAACCCCATCCGGGGCAGATGCAGGTCGCCGCGTGGCTGCGCAAGGATCTGGCGATCGACGCCCCGACCGCACCGCTGCATCGCCTGCAAGACCGCTATTCCCTGCGTTGCGCGCCCCATGTCCTTGGCGTGCTGGCCGATAGCCTGAACTGGTTGCGTTCATTCATTGAAATCGAGCTCAACAGCGCCAACGACAACCCGATCATCGATGCCGAAGCCGAACGTGTTTTGCATGGCGGGCACTTCTATGGCGGCCACATCGCGTTCGCCATGGACAGTTTGAAAAACCTGGTCGCCAACGTCGCCGACCTATTGGACCGGCAACTCGCCCTGCTGGTGGATGAGCGCTACAACCACGGTTTGCCGAGCAATCTCTCCGGTGCCACAGCCGACCGAGCGATGCTCAACCACGGTTTCAAGGCCGTGCAGATCGGCACCAGTGCCTGGACCGCCGAAGCATTGAAAAACACCATGCCGGCCAGTGTGTTCTCGCGTTCCACCGAGTGTCACAACCAGGACAAGGTGAGCATGGGCACCATCGCCGCCCGCGATGCGATCCGTGTACTGGAATTGACCGAACAGGTCGCCGCCGCCACATTGCTCGCCGCCAACCAAGGCGTCTGGCTGCGTGGTCAGGCCGAGGACGCGCGACCGTTGCCGCCAGCGCTCGCGGCCATGCACGAAGCGTTGGGCAAAGACTTCCCGCCGGTCATCGAAGATCGTGCGCTGGAAGGCGAACTGCGCCTGTGCCTGAAACGGATCGCCGAACAACACTGGAGGCTGCATGCGTAGCAAGGGAGTGCTGCACACCGATACGGAAATCCTCGTACCGTTCTTTGACGTCGACAGCATGAACGTCGTCTGGCACGGTCATTACGTCAAATACCTGGAAATCGCCCGTTGCGCGTTGCTGGACAAGATCGGCCACAACTACACCGCGATGTCCGACTCGGGTTACGCGTGGCCGGTGATCGACCTGCAATTGCGCTACGTGCGCGGTGCGGTGTTCGGCCAGAAGCTCAACGTGCGAGCCAATCTGGTGGAATGGGAAAACCGTCTGAAGATCAACTACCTGATCAGCGATGCGCAAACCGGCGAACGCCTGACCCGCGCGGTTTCCGTGCAAGTCGCGGTCGACATGAGCAACCGCGAGATGTTGTTGGCTTCCCCCAAAGTCTTCACCGACGCCGTCGAAAGGGCCTTGCCATGATGTTCCGCCACCCCCGGTCCCCTGTGGGAGCTGGCTTGCCAGCGATGGTCGTTAACGATGACGCTGGGGCCAAACCCTGCGGCGTTCTCGGGTTTTTCGCGAGCAGGCTCGCTCCTGCAGTGTTGTGCGTGGTGTTGGGCATTCCGGGGCTGGCTCAGGCATTCGATCTGCAACAGCTCAGCGATCAACTGGCCAAGCCCGACGTCATCCACGGCAACTTCATCCAGGAAAAGCACCTGCGTGCCCTGCCCCAGCCACTGACCAGCAAAGGCACGTTTGTCCTGGCGAAAAAATACGGTCTGCTGTGGCTACTGAAAACCCCGTTACAACAGGATTACCGCATCACCACCCAAGGTATTGCCCGACGCGACGGCAACAGCTGGCAGATGCTGCCTGGCAAAAGCGCCGGCGCCGAGCAGAACCGTTTGTTCCTCGCTGTGCTGCAAGGCGACAGCAGCGGCCTGCAACGGGATTTCGAACTGTCCTTGAGCGGCGACGCGCAGAACTGGAAACTGACCCTGCTACCGCGTTCGATGCTGCTCAAGCAGGTGTTCAACCAGATCAACATTGCCGGCGGTGAACTGGTGCACAGCATCGAATTGCTTGAAACCCAGGGCGACCGCACCCTGTTGCGCATGCAGGACAGCACCAGTGCCCAACCCTTGAGCGACGCGGAGCAACATGACTTTGCCCAGTGAACGCAGGCTGCCGTGGCTATTCGTGATCCTGCTGCTGGCCGTGGTTGCGCTCGCCGGTTGGCAATGGCGCAACGGTGCACCGTTGTCGGCCAACCTGATGGAACTGGTGCCGGGCACTGCGCCCGACGCTCTGGAACTGCGCGCCGAACAACGCATGCAGGAACCACTGAATCGCGAAATGCTGGTACTGGTCGGCCATGAACATCGTGAGCAGGCCATCGCCATGGCGCAAAAACTCGGCGATCAATGGCAGGCCAGTGGTTTGTTCGAGAAGGTCCAGTGGAACCTGCAAGCCGATTTGCCGGCGCTGCGCACGCAACTGTTGCAGGGCCGTTTGTCGATGCTCTCGGCGGACGATCGCCAGCAATTGATCGAGCATCCCGACGCCTTTATCCAGCAACGCGTACAAGCGCTGTTCGACCCTTTCACCGGCTTCAGCCTGGTGCCAAGCCAGGACGACTGGCTGGGCCTGACCGGACGCATCCAGAACAGCCAGCCGCAGCACGGTGCGGTGCAACTGGACCTCGGCAGCGGCGCGTTGATTGCCGATGCCGACGGCAAGAGCTGGGTACTGCTGCGCGCCCGCACCACCGGCAACGCCTTCGACATGAGCCTGCCGCTGCAAGTGGCCGATCTGCTTGCGCAAAGCCGCGAAGAAGCCGCAAGGTCTGACGTGCAACTGCTGGCCGCCAGCGGCCTGCTCTATGCCGCCAATGGTCAGAAACAGGCGTCCCGTGAGATGACCTGGGTCGGCGGTGGTGCCACCGTCGGCATCCTGTTGTTGTTGCTTCTGGCCTTCCGCCGCTGGCGTGTGTTGCTGGCATTTGTCCCGGTGCTGGTGGGCATGCTGTTCGGCGCGGTGGCGTGTGTGGCACTGTTCGGTCATATGCACGTGATGACACTGGTGCTGGGGTCGAGCCTGATCGGCGTCGCGGTCGATTATCCATTGCACTATTTGTCCAAGAGCTGGAGCCTGAAACCCTGGCAAAGCTGGCCAGCGCTACGCCTGACTTTGCCGGGCCTGACATTGAGCCTGATCACCAGCGCCATCGGCTACCTGGCCCTGGCCTGGACGCCGTTCCCCGCGCTGACCCAGATTGCGGTGTTCTCCGCCGCCGGTCTGCTGGGAGCTTATCTGTCCGCCGTATGCCTGTTGCCGGCGCTGCTCAAGGGTGTGGAGTTGCGCCCGGCGCAATGGCCGCTGCAGGTGTCCGGATTTTTGCTGGCTCGTCGCGAAGACTTGCTCAAGATCCTGAGCACGCCGGTGCTGCTGGTGCTGCTGCTCGCTTTCTGTGTCGCTGGCCTGCTGCAACTGCAAACGAAAAACGACATTCGCCAATGGGTCGGTGCACCGCAGCAATTGACCGACGAAGCACAAACCATCGCACGGATCACCGGCTATCAACCCACCAGCCAGTTCTTCCTGGTGCGGGCCGCCAACCAACAGCAATTGCTCGAACGATCAAGTGCCTTGAGCGAACGTCTGGATCAGTTGGTCAATCTGGAAAAACTTCAGGGCTATCTGTCGCTCGACCAATTGGTCAGCCCGCCAAATGACCAGCAACACGTTCGCCAAGCCTTGGGCAAACTGCCGCAGTTCTGGCAGCCGCTGCTGGATGTCGGCGTGCCGGTCGCGGCATTGCAAGCAGAGTTGACCCAGCTGCAAGCACTGCCCGTCGAAGACATCGACAGTGCCCTGGCCGGGCCGCTGGCGGAACCTTATCGCTTGTTGTGGCTGGGGCCGACCGATGACGGCGTAGCGGCCATGGTCAGCCTGCAAGGCATCACCAACCCGAACTTACTGCAAGTCCAGGCTGAAGATTTACCGGGGGTGGTACTGGTGGATCGACTGGGTGAGCTGAACCGTGTTTTCGCTGCCACTCAAATCAGCGCTGCCGAACTGAAACTCGCTTCCTGTGTGCTGATCGTGCTGGTGTTGGTCGTGCCGTTCGGCTTTGGCGGCGCACTGCGCATTGTGTCCCTGCCGCTGCTGGCCGCTCTGTGCAGCCTGGCCAGCCTCGGTTGGCTGGGGCAGCCGCTGACGCTGTTCAGCCTGTTCGGCCTGCTGCTGGTGACGGCGATCAGCGTCGACTACGCGATCCTCATGCGCGAACAGGTCGGTGGCGCCGCCGTGAGCCTGTTGGGCACCTTGCTGGCGGCATTGACCACTTGGCTGTCGTTCGGCTTGCTGGCGGTGTCCAGTACGCCCGCGGTGAGTAATTTCGGCTTGTCGGTTAGCCTGGGGCTGATCTTCAGTTTCCTGCTTGCCCCCTGGGCCGGGCGCCATGTGCATGCGCTACCTGTTGCGGAGCCGACAACATGATGATCGTTGTGTTTTGGCTAATGGCCCTGGCGTTGTTCGCCGTGGCGACTCGCATCGGTCGCCACGTCGGCCTGATCCCGATCGTCAGCCAGTTGTTGCTGGCGACCATTGGCCTGCCGCTGTTGATGTTCTTCTGGATCGAGCCGCAATGGCAACTGAGCGGCGCGGCGCTGGTGTCGCCCATCTGGCTGAAAAACCTCTACAGCCTGAGTTTTGCACTGCTGTTGGGCTATATCCTCAGCGATGTGATCGATCTGCAACTGGACCGCCGAAGCCTGAAAATCGCCCTGCCGAGTTTCTGTATTCCGTTCGTCTGCGGCCTCGCCACCGCGGTCTGGCTGCTGCCGCCGCAACCGTGGATCAGCTCGCTGGCCGTAGGTTTGTTGTTTGCCATCACTGCGATTCCAGTGTTGTACCTGTACCTGCGACACATCGATTACCCGCCAGCCGCCACCCGTCGACTGGTACAGACCGCGATCCTGATCGACCTCGCCTGCTGGACCCTGTTTGCCCTCGCCCAAGGCAGCCTGCACCTGGGCAGTCTCCTGCTGCCCTTGGCCGGTGCCTGCCTGCCCGTGTTGCTGCGGCTACTCGGACTGCGCCAGACCTGGCTCTACAGCCTGGGCTTTTTCGCCCTGCTGGTGGTCGCCGAACACTACAAGCTCAATGCGCTGATTTTCGGCATCGGTTATGTGTTGATCATGGCCGCGCTGAAGGCGCCGCTGGTGCTGCCGCTGCCGGCGATCTGGATGAGCCGCCTGCAGACCTACATCGCCATCCCGTTGATCCTCACCTTCGGCATCGTGCAGATCAACGTGCACAGCGCGATGGACAGCCTTGGCTGGCTGCAACTGGTGGCGCTGCTGCTGTTGCCGATCGCCAGCAAACTGCTGGGCAACTGGATCGGCCTGGGCTGGGCCGGCGCCTCGTTCCAGGGCGCCAGTCGCTGGCGCGAAAGCGTGCTGCTGAACATTCGCGGCTTGAGTGAGATCGTCTTTCTCAACCTGCTGCTGCAACAACAGCTGATCAGCCCGGCGCTGTACTTTGCGTTGATGCTGATGGGCCTGGTCGCGACACTGCTGCCGGCACTCGCCGGTATGCACCGAATTCCCCTGAACGCTGCCGCCCCGGCAAGGAGCCCTCATGCCAACCGTTGAATTGCAACGTCGCCCGATCGTGGTCATCGGGGCCGGCCCTTCCGGCGCTATCGCCGCTGCGCTGCTCAAACGCAAGGGCCATGATGTGCTGGTCATCGAGCGACAGCATTTCCCCCGGTTTTCCATCGGCGAGAGCCTGCTGTCGCATTGCCTGGATTTCGTCGAAGAAGCGGGCATGCTCGATGCCGTCAACGCGGCCGGCTTCCAGCTGAAGACCGGTGCTGCGTTCGCCTGGGGCGAGCGCTACAGCAGCTTCGATTTCGGCGATACGTTCACCCAAGGCAAACCGACAACGTTTCAGGTCCAGCGCGCCGACTTCGACAAGCTGCTGGCCGATCAGGCCGCCCTGCAAGGTGTGGAGATCCGTTACGGCGAAACCATTGTCAGCGTCGATATCGATCAAGCCAAGCCACTGCTCGGCGTCAGGCGTGAGGATGGCAGTGAGTATCGGATCGAAGCGGATTTCATGCTCGATGCCAGCGGTTACGGACGTGTCCTGCCACGCTTGCTCGACCTGGAGGCGCCGTCGAATTTCCCGCTGCGCCAGGCCGTGTTCACCCACATCGAAGACCATATCGACAACCCGAATTTCGACCGCAGCAAGATCCTTGTCACCACGCACCCTTCCCAGCGCGATATCTGGTTCTGGACCATCCCGTTCAGCAACGGGCGTTGCTCGGTCGGGGTGGTCGCATCCGCGGAACATTTCGAGGGTCGCACCGACAATCTGGACGATTGCCTGCGCGGCTTCATCGCCGAAACGCCGAGCCTCGCCGGTGTACTGACCAACGCCGTTTGGGATACCCCGGCGCGTACCATCGGCGGGTACTCGGCCAACGTCAAAACCCTGCACGGGCCGGGTTTTGCCTTGCTGGGCAACGCGGCGGAATTCCTCGATCCGGTGTTTTCCTCCGGCGTGACCATCGCCATGCGTTCGGCGAGCATGGCCGCTGCGGTTTTGCACCGTCAGTTGCAAGGCGAAACCGTCGACTGGCAACGCGAGTTCGCCGAACCGCTCAAGCGCGGTGTGGATACCTTCCGCTGCTACGTCGAGGGCTGGTATGCCGGGACTTTCCAGGACGTGATTTATTTCCCTGGCGGTGCCCCGGACATTCGCCGCATGATCAGTTCGATCCTCGCCGGTTATGCCTGGGATGAGCGCAACCCGTTCGTCGCCGAACCCAAACGCCGACTGCGGATGTTGTCGCAGCTGTGTTCAAGGGACGCCACATGAGCTACTTGAGCAACACTTACGTCGAAGAGACCCGTTTCGGGCTTTGGTTCCTGCGCAGCCACACCTGGCAGCATCATGTGCTGCGCGTGGCGATCAATGATCTGCAGCGCCTGTTCGGCGACGTGTTGCCAAGCCGTCCGGTGTTGCTGGACGCCGGTTGCGGTCAAGGCAAGTCATTTCGCTATCTGCAACAGGCCTTCATGCCCGAGCGTCTGATCGGCGTGGACGCCGACCCGCAAAGCCTGAACCAGAGCCGCGCAGAAGCAGCTGGCCAAGGTTTGACGGTAGAATTGCTCGGCAGCGATTGCGCGACCCTGGCCGTGCCCGACGCCAGCGTCGACCTGCTGTTCTGTCACCAGACATTCCATCATCTGGTCGAGCAGGAACAGGCACTCGCCGAGTTCTATCGCGTGCTCAAGCCGGGTGGTTACCTGCTGTTCGCGGAATCCACCGAGGCTTACATTGATACCTGGGTGATTCGCTGGTTGTTCCGCCACCCGATGCACGTGCAAAAGAGTGCCGCGCAGTATCTGGCGATGATTCGTCGACAGGGTTTTCAATTCACGGAAAAAAACGTGTCCTATCCGTACCTGTGGTGGAGCCGCGCCAGGGATTTCGGCCTGCTTGAACGTATGGGCTTGCGCCAACCGAAGCCTTTTGGCCAACGGGAAGAAACGCTGGTCAATGTGGTGGCGCGCAAACCTCTTGAAGGTGCTGTGTGATGTTTTTCGTCAACCGCTTCGCCATGCGATTTCTTCTATCGGTCGCAGTCCTGCTGCTCAGCGCCTGTGCCAGCCAGCCGCCGCTACCCGAAAAAAACCCGAGCCTTTCGTTGCCTTTGCAATTTCACATCCAGCGCTTGCAGGCCGAACAGCGTCAAGACTGGGTACTGGTGATCCAGCGTGAAGGTCCGGCCATTCGCTGGTCGATGATGGACCTGCTGGGCATTCCCCAGGCACGCCAGAAACTGGTCGACGGCTCGTGGCGCGCCGATGGCCTGCTGCCGCCCAACCCGGAAGCCCGAGAACTGTTCGCCGCGTTGCTGTTCGCGCTGACCCCGAAAGACGAGCTACAGAGCAACTACCCCAGCGCCTGGCAACACGGCGCGCAACGTTCGCTGCCAGCGCGCTGGGACGTTCATTATTCACAACCCTCGAGCTTCGAATTGAGTTTGCCAAAAGGCCCGAATTATCAAATCACGCCCCTGAGCGGTGACACCCCATGACGGCCTACCTGAACGCCCTCGGGGTGATTTGCTCGCTGGGGCGCGGCAAGGCGCAAGTCGCCCGCAACCTGTTCGCTGGCGACTGCTCCGGCATGCGCAGTGAAGCTGGCTGGGTGCTGGAGCGTTCGTTGCCCGTAGGCGCGGTGCAGGGCGAGCTTGCGGCGATTCCGCCACAGCTGAGTCGGCAGCGCAGCCGCAACAATCAACTGTTGCTCGAAGCCGCCCTGCAAATTCGCCAGGACATCGATCAAGCGATCCAGACCTACGGTCGTCATCGCATCGGCGTGGTGCTCGGCACCAGCACCTCGGGCATCGATGAGGCCAGTCAGGGGCTGGCTCAGTACGTGCGCGAGCAGCAGTTCCCGAACGAATATGACTATGAGCAACAGGAACTCGGCGCACCGGCAAATTTCCTCGCCGACTGGTTGCAACTGAGCGGTCCCGCCTATGTGATTTCCACCGCCTGCACCTCCAGCGCCCGGGCATTGATGAGCGCCCGGAGACTGCTCGATCTGGGCGTTTGCGACGTGGTGCTGTGCGGTGGCGTCGACACATTGTGCAAGCTGACCCTTAATGGTTTCTCAGCGTTGGAGGCGGTGTCCGGGCAACGCTGCAATCCGTTCTCGGTAAACCGCAACGGCATCAACATCGGTGAAGCGGCGGTGCTGTTCCTGATGAGCAAACAGTCCAGTGACAGCCAGGCGATTGCCTTGCTGGGCAGCGGCGCCAGCTCCGATGCCCATCACATTTCCGCGCCGGAACCGACCGGCCGTGGAGCCCGACAAGCGATGCGCAAGGCTTTGAACCAGGCCCAATTACAGCCCGAACAAATCGGCTACCTGAACCTGCACGGCACCGCTACCCAGCACAACGACGCCATGGAAAGTCAGGCAGTGAATGCGCTGTTTGCGCAAGGTGTCCCCTGCTCGTCGACCAAACCCATGACCGGTCATACCCTCGGCGCCGCCGGGGCACTGGAAGCGGCGTTCTGCTGGTTGAGCCTGAGCAAGGACAACCACGCGCACGCCCTGCCGCCGCACATCTGGGATGGCCAACCGGACCCGGCGTTACCGCCCCTGAAATGGGTGACCCCGGCCGATCGACTGGCGTCCACAGGACCTCGCTTCCTGATGAGCAATTCCTTTGCCTTCGGTGGCAACAACGTCAGCCTGATTATCGGAGACGCCCCATGATTGACTGGCCGCTCGCCGAACTGCTGCCTCACGCCGGCGACATGATCTTTATCGATCAGATCCTGGCATTCGATGACGAGCAGATTCACACCCGCCTCACCGTCAAGCCTGATGGCTTGTTCAGCCTGCCTGACGGCAGTTTGCCGGCCTGGGTTGGCATCGAACTGATGGCCCAGAGCGTCGCCGCCTTCGCCGGTTGTCATGCGCGCCAGCGTGGCGAAACGGTGGCCTTGGGCTTTCTGCTCGGCAGCCGCAAGTTCGAGTGCAACGTCGAAAACTTCCCGGCCGGCAGCGAGTTGACCATCCACGGCATCCGCTCGCTGGAGGACGACAACGGCATGGGCGTGTTCGAATGCCACATCGACGGGCCAGGCATTCACGCCACCGCCCGCCTGAACGTGTACCGCCCGCCGCAGGCGGCTCAATATCTTCATGAACCCGCAGGAGTCCAGTCATGACTGAATCCGTACTGGTCACCGGTTCCAGCCGTGGTATCGGCCGCGCCATCGCCTTGCGCCTGGCCCAGGCCGGGCATGACATCGTGCTGCATTGCCGCAGTGGACTGACCGAGGCCATGGCCGTGCAAGCCGACATCGAAGCCTTGGGACGCAAGGCACGCATCCTGCAATTCGACGTCAGCGACCGCGCCATGTGCAAAGCGATGCTTGAGGCCGACGTCGAAACCCACGGCGCCTATTACGGCGTGGTGCTCAACGCCGGCCTGACCCGTGATGGTGCTTTTCCGGCACTGAGCGAGGATGATTGGGATGTGGTGATGCGCACCAACCTCGACGGTTTCTACAACGTGTTGCACCCGGTGATGATGCCGATGATCCGTCGTCGCGCCGCCGGGCGGATTGTCTGCATCACGTCGGTGTCCGGCCTGATCGGCAACCGGGGCCAGGTCAACTACAGCGCCTCCAAGGCCGGCCTGATCGGCGCGGCGAAAGCATTGGCGATTGAACTGGGCAAGCGCAAAATTACCGTTAACTGTGTCGCCCCCGGCCTGATCGACACGGCCATGCTCGACGAAAACGTGCCGGTGGAAGAACTGATGAAAATGATTCCCGCACAACGCATGGGCACACCTGAAGAGGTGGCAGGCGCAGTGAATTTCCTGATGTCCGCGGAAGCCTCGTACATCACCCGGCAGGTTCTGGCCGTCAACGGAGGCCTGTGCTGATGAAGCGCGTCGTCGTCACCGGCATGGCCGGCATCACCTCACTCGGCAGCGATTGGCAGACCATCGTCGGCAACTTCGCCGCCAACCGCAGCGGCATCCGCCGGATGGACGAGTGGGATCGATTCACCGAGCTCAACACGCGCCTGGCGGGGCCTATCGACGACTTCAAGGTGCCGAGCCACTGGACTCGCAAGCAACTGCGCAGCATGGGCCGCGTTTCCCGGCTGGCAGTCGGCGCGGCGGAACAGGCGTTGACGGACGCCGGACTGCTCGACGACGAATCGATCAAGGATGGACGCATGGGCGTCGCCTGCGGTTCGTCCACCGGCAGCACCGACGAGATCAAGGCGTTCGGCAACATGCTGCTCAATTCGGTGGCCGAGGGCCTGAACGCCAACTCGT
>NZ_RCOE01000156.1:0-689 GCF_004321495.1 Pseudomonas sp. Sample_10 | reverse complement strand
AGCTGTGCTTCACGATCGGCCGGGAGATACCGATCATGTCGGTTTCCTGGAACGCATCGGTGCCGACCATGGTGCTAGGCACCTGGCCGGAAATGACCACCATGGGAATCGAGTCCATGTAGGCCGTGGCAATACCGGTGATGGCGTTTGTAGCGCCCGGGCCGGAGGTCACCAGTACCACGCCGGCTTTACCGGTGGCACGGGCATAGCCGTCAGCCATATGGGTCGCAGCCTGCTCATGACGAACCAGGATGTGGGTCACTTCCGGTTCTTTGAACAGGGCATCGTAGACATGAAGAAGAGCACCACCCGGGTACCCGTAGATATATTTGACGCCTTCGTCACGCAAAAAGCGGACGAGCATCTCACCGCCAGATAAAAGCTCCACGTTGTTCACCTCTAAAACGCCAGAATACCGACCCATGAAAAAGGGACGGGTCTTAATAGGTTTACTTCTCGGCAGAGCATGAGCGACGGTGGTCGCCGACTACGTCAGCACTGACTGAGCAAGTATTGGGATCGTCCCAAGTGTTGCGGGCTTCTCCCACCCAGCGCGAGGTAACGCGTTGCGGGTGTAACAGGTCGGCGCGGATGTGCGCCTCATGATCTGCCGAGTGGGTCTGCTTCTGGCAGTCCCTCTACAGCGGACTTTGGATTCTTCTGTTTCGCCCTCTGCAAGTCAAGTCGTC
>NZ_RCOE01000269.1:0-689 GCF_004321495.1 Pseudomonas sp. Sample_10 | reverse complement strand
CGGCTTTCTTTAACAACCTTAGGTGACACATCCATGCAGCCCATGCTGAATATCGCGCTGCGCGCCGCCCGCAGCGCCAGTGAATTGATCTTCCGCTCCATCGAGCGCCTGGATACCATCAAGGTCGACGAAAAAGACGCCAAGGATTACGTATCCGAGGTGGATCGCGCCGCCGAACAGAAAATCATCGACGCCCTGCGCAAGGCGTACCCGAATCACTCGATCCTGGGTGAAGAGACCGGCCTGAACGCCGGCACCGGCATCGAAGGCGAAGAGTACCTGTGGATCATCGATCCACTGGACGGCACCACCAACTTCCTGCGCGGCATTCCTCACTTCGCTGTCAGCATCGCCTGCAAATACCGCGGTCGTCTTGAGCACGCTGTTGTTCTGGACCCGGTTCGCCAGGAAGAATTCACCGCCAGCCGTGGTCGCGGCGCTCAACTGAACGGTCGTCGCCTGCGCGTCAGCGGCCGCACCAGCCTGGACGGCGCCCTGCTGGGTACCGGCTTCCCGTTCCGTGACGACCAGATGGACAACCTCGACAACTACCTGGGCATGTTCCGCGCCCTGGTGGGCCAGACTGCCGGCATCCGCCGTGCCGGTTCGGCGAGCCTGGACCTGGCCTATGTAGCCGCCGGCCGTTTCGATGCGTTCTGGGAGTCGGGCCTGTCCGAGTGGGACATGGC
>NZ_RCOE01000236.1:0-23045 GCF_004321495.1 Pseudomonas sp. Sample_10 | reverse complement strand
AGTTGGCGAAATCATATCGCCCTTAAGAGGTGTCCGGAATTATTAGGCCAGTTCATTCGGCCTCCAGCGGGAGCAAGCTCCCTCGCCACAAAAGCGAGAGCGTCAAAGGGCTTTTTCGAAAATCTTCGAGTTACGCTGGTAGTTGTACAGCGACGCCCGGGCCGACGGCAGGCGATCAACGCTGCTCGGTACAAAACCACGCTCGCGGAACCAGTGCGCAGTGCGGGTGGTTAGCACGAACAACGTCTTCAGGCCTTGGGCACGGGCGCGGGTTTCAATGCGTTCCAGCAGTTCATCGCCGCGACCGCCGTGACGGTATTCCGGGTTGACGGCCAGGCACGCGAGCTCACCGGCATCCGAGTCGGCAATCTGATACAGCGCCGCGCACGCGATGATCATGCCCTCGCGCTCGACCACGCTGAATTGCTCGATCTCGCGCTCCAGCACCTCACGCGAACGCCGCACCAGAATGCCCTGTTCTTCCAGCGGGCTGATCAAATCCAGCAAACCGCCGACGTCCTCGATGGCCGCTTCACGTACCACCTCGAATTGCTCCTGGGCCACCAGCGTACCGCCACCGTCACGGGTGAACAGTTCGGTCAGCAATGCACCATCTTCGGCATAACTGACGATATGGCTGCGCGCCACGCCGCCACGGCAGGCTTCAGCGGCGGCATCCAGCAGCTCTGCCTGGTAGTTGCTGCCCAGTCGCTGCAAATGCGCCGGCACTTGCTGTGGACGCAGTTCGCGCACCAGACGCCCGTGCTCATCGATCAGGCCCTTCTCCTCGCCGAACAGCAACAGCTTGTCGGCGCCGAGGTCGATGGCCGCACGTGTTGCGACATCTTCACAAGCGAGGTTGAAAATTTCACCGGTCGGCGAATAACCCAACGGCGACAGCAGCACGATGGAGCGCTCGTCCAGCAGGCGATTGATGCCCTTGCGGTCAACCCGGCGCACTTCACCGGTGTGGTGATAATCGACGCCTTCCAGCACGCCGATTGGCCGGGCGGTCACCAGGTTGCCGCTGGCAACCCGCAGGCGCGAGCCCTGCATCGGCGAGGATGCCATGTCCATGGACAGCCGCGCCTCGATGGCGATGCGCAACTGGCCCACCGCATCGATCACGCACTCCAGCGTCGCGGCATCGGTGATGCGCATGCCGTGGTGGTAATGCGGGGTCAGGCCGCGCGCGGCGAGGCGCGCTTCGATTTGCGGACGGGAGCCGTGAACCAGCACCAGTCGCACACCCAGGCTGTGCAACAGCACCAGGTCGTGGACGATATTGCCGAAGTTGGGGTGCTCGACACCGTCGCCGGGCAGCATGACGACAAAGGTGCAATCGCGGTGGGCGTTGATGTAAGGCGAAGCGTGACGAAGCCAATTGACGTATTCGGGCATGAACCTGGGCCTGTAATAAATAGCAGCCGAAAAAAGGGCGAAACAGAAAACGCACAGCGGGCTGATGGTTATCGTCGGAACAGGCTTGGCGACACGCGCGCTCTCCTCATGAATACGGGTTGGGATACCGGCAATTTATACATGAAACCTGTAGGAGCTGGCTTGCTGGCGATGCAAGCGCTGCGGTTCTTCAGATGAACCGCGTCATCGTTTATCGCCAGCAAGCCGGCTCCTACAGGTTGTGTTTCGTTTGGGCCGGAGTCAGGCAGTAATGTTCAATCAACTGACGTAATAGATGCACCGTAGGCTGCAAACGTGACATTTCAAGGTATTCCCCCGGCTGGTGGGCGCAGGCGATATCGCCCGGGCCGAGTACCAGTGTCTCGCAGCCAAGGTGCTGAAGATAAGGCGCTTCTGTGCCGAACGCCACTGCTTCGGCGCCATGGCCGGTGAGCTTTTCGGCAATGCGCACCAATTCGGCATCTTCAGCCTGCTCGAAGGGCGGCACTTCAGGGAACAGCGGCGCGTAATCGATTTTCACCTGATGCCGCTCGGCAATCGGGTTGAGCTTCTGCAGGATCGCCGCGCGCAGGGCTTTGGGGTCCATGCCCGGTAGCGGCCGCAGATCGAACTCCAGCGAGCATTGCCCGCAGATGCGATTGGGGTTGTCGCCGCCATGGATGCAGCCGAAATTCATCGTCGGCGTCGGCACGCTGAACTGTGGGTTGCGAAATTCACGCTGCCACGACAGGCGCAGGCCGCGCAGTTCGCCAATGGCGTCGTGCATGGCCTCGAGCGCACTATGGCCCAGGCGCGGGTCCGAGGAATGGCCGCTTTGCCCGAGTATGTCGATGCGCTCCATCATGATGCCTTTGTGCATGCGGATCGGCTTGAGCCCGGTCGGCTCGCCGATGACCGCGGCACGCCCCAGCGGCCGCCCGGCGGCTGCCAGCGCGCGGGCGCCGGACATCGAGCTTTCTTCATCGCACGTGGCGAGGATCAGCAGCGGTTGCTTGAACGGCTGATCGAGCAACGGCTTGACGGCTTCGATGGCCAAGGCGAAAAAGCCTTTCATGTCACAACTGCCGAGCCCGACCCAACGACCATCGACTTCAGTCAGCTTCAATGGGTCGGTCTGCCACAACGCGCCATCGAACGGCACGGTGTCGCTGTGACCGGCCAGCACCAACCCACCGGGACCGGAGCCATAACTGGCCAGCAGATTGAATTTGCCCGGGCTGACCTGCTGGATATCGCAGGCGAAGCCAAGATCATCGAGCCACGCGGCCAGCAGGTCGATCACCGGGCGATTGGATTGATCGAGGCTGGCCTGGGTGCAACTGACGGACGGTGCAGCAATCAGCGCAGCGAATTGATCTTTCATGGACGGCAAAGGCATCGCTGACTCCAACTCGCAAATTGAAGACCATCATAGAACCATCCGGCGACAGGAATAAACCGTCGCACGGCGGGCAGGGTCTGTTGGCGCTTGGTGACGAGCCAAGGGAGGGCCGTCGCGGCCGTCACCAAGCGTCAACAGACCCTATCTTGGTCGAGTCCTGTACACTGCACGACCTTGGCAGCCACCTATTCCCCCGGCTGCGCTCCCGATCCTGGATTTTCCGGCCATGCAGAAAGAAACCGAAATCAAACTCCGCGTCAGCCGCGAAACCCTCGCCGCCCTGCGCGAGCACCCTCTTCTTAAAAAACGCAACAAAAGTGGCTGGGAACGCCGTGAGTTGATGAATCAATACTTCGACACCCCGGAGCGCGATCTGGCCCGGGCCAAAGTCGCCCTGCGCCTGCGCAAGGATGGCGAAGAAGTGATCCAGACCCTCAAAACCCGCGGCCAAAGCATTGCCGGTCTGTCCGAGCGTAACGAGTACGACTGGAACCTGCCCAAAGCCAAGCTCGACCTGAAGAAACTCGACGGCGAATGCTGGCCCGAGGAACTGGCCGAACTGGACAAGAAAACCCTGAAGCCGATCTTCACCACCGACTTCGTCCGCGAACGTGCAGAAATCGCCTGGGGCCGTGGCAAGACCAAAGTGGTTATCGAAGCCGCTCTGGATCTGGGCCACGTCGTGGTCGGCAAACAGAAAGAAGAAATCTGCGAGCTGGAACTGGAACTGCGCGAAGGCGAGCCGGCCGCATTGCTGGAACTGGCCGCCGAGCTGGCCGAGAAACTGGCGCTGATGCCTTGCGATATCAGCAAGGCCGAGCGCGGTTATCGCCTGTACGACGCCCACAGCTATTCGCTGAGCCTGCCGGCGCCGCAGATCACCGCCGAAACCCCGCTGGACGACGCGTTCGCCGCGCTGAGCTGGCATTTGCTGGGCAGCAGCCAGCGTCTGGCCGAGCAGTATCGCTTCAACGGTCATTGGCGCCTGCTGCAGGACTGGGTCGAGTGCCTGGCTGAAATGCGCGCGCTGATCAGCAGCCTCGGGCAAGCCGCCCCGCGTCAGTCGACCCACGACCTGCGCGTCGCGCTCGATGCCTTGCTGGAAGACTGGCGTCCGCTGGTTCAGGCCGGTCTCGAGGATGAAGACGTGCGCAAAGCCGCGCCGGAGCAATTCCTCGAGGAACTGGAAGACCCGCGTTGGGGCCTGTTCTCCCTGACCACTTCACGCTGGTTGCTGGCCCGCACCTGGACCGCCGAGCGCAACACCCGCGGCAATCGTCAGGGCGCTGCGCAATTGGGCAGCTGGTTGCCACGGTTGCTGGGCGAAGAAGCCACTTCCTTGCAATTGCAGCGTTACCAGCAACAGCCGGAAGATCTGGCTGAACAGCTGCCGCGCATCGAGCGCATCCAGGTCTGGTTGCACCATGCGCGCAACGTACTGGAGGTCCCGGAAATGGACCGCCTGTACGGCGAGCTGAACAAACTGGCGCAACTGGCCAACGAACCGACGATCACCGATGAATTGCTCGATGCGCGCAAGCAGCAGGCGATTGCGGTTTATCAGAACCGTGCCTGGAAGATGCTCCTGCGCATGTAACCCTGTGGCGAGGGAGCTTGCTCCCGCTGGAGGCCGAAGGACTCCCCATTCCGGCAAACGCCGGTTTTGGGGTCGCTTCGCAACCCAACGGGAGCAAGCTCCCTCGCCACAAAGGCAATCACCGCACCACCGGCAAACAGGTGGTCGACTTGATCTCCGATAACGCCACAACCGAGTTCACTTCCTGAATCCCCGGCACCAGCGACAGCTTCTCGAAAAAGAAGCGCTCATACGCTTCGATGTCCGCCGCGACGATCCGCAGCATGAAGTCCACAGCCCCCATCAGCACATAACACTCCAGCACCTCGGGAAAACCGCGAATCGCCTCGGTGAATTCGGTGAAGTTCGATCGCCCGTGGGCGTTGAGTTTTACCTGGGCAAATATCTGCGTGTTCAGGCCGATTTTCTTGCGATCCAGCAACGTCACCTGGGCACGAATGATCCCCTCGTCCTTCATACGCTGAATTCGCCGCCAGCACGGTGACTGCGAGAGTCCCACCTGCTCAGCGATCTGCGCACTGGAGAGCGAAGCGTCTTCTTGCAGCAACGCGAGAATCTTGCGGTCGTAGCTGTCCAACTCAACCTGCATAAAAATACCCCATACCGCTTTGTAAACGAATTGATTGATTCGACATAACCGTCTTTCGCTCAATCATAGAGAAGAAATACCCGGCAACGGATGTAAAAATTTCTCCATGTTTTTTGGAGTCCGACCATGCCGCATCTCGAAGCCGTGAACACTTTTCCCATCCGCGCCGACGTCTGGAATGCCGGCAATGCCCACTGCCGTGTGCACTACCAATTGCTGGCCGAAGCCGAACCGGACTTGTTGTGCCGCGCACTCAACCTGTTTGCGCTGCAATGCCTCACGCCGGACCAGGTCAACGTGCAGCGCCAGCACGACCTGCTGGCCATCGAGATCGTCATGGACGGATTGAGCTGGCACCGCGCCAAGGTCATTGCACAAAAACTTCGTAACCTGATCAGCGTCTGCTCGGTTGAGTTGCGAACCGTCGATTCAGCCTGGGTTGAGCCGGCTCAAGCGACTGGCTGAAAAGACCGGATACGCCTTCGTCGGGTAGTGGCCCAACGGTCTGCGGAGCCGCGGCTATCCTTTGCGGACTGTTGTCCAAAAGGAGCCCGCATGTCCGTTCAACTCTCAATTCAGGACCGCTGGCTGGATCTCAATGATGTGCTGCGCGAGCTGGTCGCCCAAGGTTTTATCAACCAGGATTCTGCCGAGCAGGCACTCAATGCCCGTCGCCGCCATGCCGCACAGGGCCAGATGCACCCGCTGGAATTCATCGCCAGCCAACAACTGGACGACCTCAGCCGTCCGGGCAAGCATCTTGATCTGGAAAACCTGACCCTGTGGCTGTCCCAGCAGGCCGGCCAGCCTTACCTGCGTATCGACCCGTTGAAAATCAACGTCGCCGCCGTTACGCCGTTGATGTCCTACGCCTTCGCCCAGCGTCACAAGATCCTGGCGGTGGCCATCGACCGCGACGCCGTGACGGTCGCCAGCGCGCAGCCGTACGTCAACGGCTGGGAGGCCGACCTGACCCATGTACTGAAGCTGCCGATCAAACGCGTGGTGGCCAACCCCGTGGATATCCAGCGTTTCAGCGTTGAGTTCTTTCGCCTGGCCAAGTCGGTCACCGGGGCCAACAACGCCGATCAGCAGGTCAATACCCTGGGCAACTTCGAACAATTGCTCAACCTTGGCGCCAGCGACCAGGAGCCGGACGCCAACGACGCGCACATCGTCAACATCGTCGACTGGTTGTTCCAGTACGCCTTCCAGCAGCGCGCCAGCGATATCCATATCGAACCCCGGCGCGAGCAGGGCACGGTGCGTTTTCGCATCGATGGCGTGTTGCACAACGTCTACCAATTTCCTCCGCAAGTGACCATGGCCATCGTCAGTCGCCTGAAAAGCCTGGGGCGGATGAACGTTGCGGAAAAGCGCAAACCCCAGGATGGCCGGGTGAAGACCAAGACCCCGGACGGCGGGGAAGTCGAACTGCGGCTTTCGACCCTGCCGACAGCCTTCGGCGAAAAAATGGTGATGCGGATCTTTGACCCCGAAGTGCTGCTGAAGGATTTCGACCAGCTGGGTTTTTCCGCAGACGACCTGCGCCGCTGGCAAGACATGACCCGCCAACCCAACGGCATCATTCTGGTCACCGGGCCGACCGGTTCGGGCAAGACCACCACGCTCTACACCACGCTGAAAAAACTGGCGACGCCTGAGGTCAACCTCTGCACCATCGAAGACCCGATTGAAATGGTCGAACCGGCGTTCAACCAGATGCAGGTCCAGCACAACATCGACCTGACGTTCGCCGCCGGCGTGCGCGCGCTGATGCGGCAAGACCCGGACATCATCATGATCGGCGAGATCCGCGACCTGGAAACTGCCGAAATGGCCATTCAAGCTGCCCTCACCGGCCACTTGGTGCTGTCGACGCTGCACACCAACGATGCACCCAGCGCCATCAGCCGTTTGCTGGAACTCGGCGTGCCGCACTACCTGATCAAAGCCACGGTCCTCGGCGTCATGGCCCAGCGGTTGGTGCGGACCTTGTGCCCGCACTGCAAGGCACCACAAGCCTTGAACGAAGAGGACTGGCAAACCCTGACCCGGCCCTGGCAGGCGCCGTTGCCCGGTAACGCTCAACGCGCCATCGGTTGCCTGGAATGCCGCGACACTGGTTATCACGGGCGAGCGGGCGTCTACGAAATCATGCAGCTCAGCGATGGCATCAAATCCCTGATCAACCCGGACACCGACTTGCTGGCGGTGCGGCGACAGGCGTTCAAGGAGGGCATGCGCAGCTTGCGATTGTCGGGGGCGCAGAAAGTGGCGGCGGGTTTGACCACCGTCGAAGAAGTCTTGCGCGTGACGCCGCAGAGCGAGCAGAAGTAGGCGGGCGGTGATGGAACTGGATGGGGCGATGACGATCCAACCCCGTAGTTAAAAACCCAGTGGAGTCACCCCTATGCGTTTCAAATTTGCTGTCGCCACCATCGCCCTGTTGTCCCTGCCAGTCGGTTCGGCGATGGCTGATAGCTTTTGGCGTAATGTCATTTCGTCCGGTGCGACCACCGCTTCGACCTACCTGACCTTCAAGGATCACAAACTGATCGTCGCCGCCCAGGACGATGCCGGCAGCTTCGTTGCCAGCGACGGCGGCATCCGCGGCCCGTACCTGGAAGCGGCCATGCAGAAAGTCCGCGCCGACAACCCGGGCCTGCAGGCTACGGATATGGAACTGGCGAATGCGATTCTGGCGAAGAATGCCGTGGCTGCCGAATAAGCCCGGTTGCTGAACAAAAAATGCCGCTCAAATGAGCGGCATTTTTTTGCCTGCACAAAACCTGATTTTACGACAGATCCCTGTGGGAGCGGGCTTGCCCGGGAAGGGGTCTTCAGCTTCAACATCTGCATCGACTGTAAATCCGCCATCGCGGGCAAGTCGAATCGTCGCACCGCCGCTCCCACAGGGTTAGCTGTGATCGAACAATTAGCGGTAATCATCCACCGGCACACACGCGCAAAACAGATTCCGGTCCCCGTAGACATTGTCCACCCGGTTCACCACCGGCCAGTACTTGTGGGCCTTGGTATGCGCGTCCGGCGTAACTGCTTGCTCGATGCTGTAGGGCCGTTCCCAGATCCCGGTGACATCGGCCAGCGTATGCGGTGCGCGCTTCAAGGGATTATCTTCGGCCGGCCAGTTGCCATTCTGCACTTCGGTAATCTCTGCGCGAATACTCAGCATTGCCCCGATGAAGCGGTCCAGCTCGGCTTTCGATTCGCTTTCCGTAGGCTCGACCATCAACGTCCCCGGCACCGGAAACGACATGGTGGGTGCGTGGAAGCCATAGTCCATGAGGCGCTTGGCAACGTCTTCCTCACTGATGCCTGTCAGCGCCTTCAAAGGTCGCAGGTCGAGAATGCATTCGTGAGCCACCCGCTCGTTGCGCCCGGTGTAGAGCACCGGGAACGCGCCGGACAAATGCCGCGCCAGGTAATTCGCCGCCAGGATCGCCACTTCGCTGGCGTCGGCCAGTTGCGGCCCCATCATGGCGATGTACATCCAGCTGATCGGCAGGATACTCGCGCTGCCCCACGGCGCTGCGCTGACCGCGCCGTTCTGTGCCAGCGGTCCGTCGATGGGCACCACCGGATGGTTGGCCACGAACGGCGCCAGATGCGCGCGCACGCCTATAGGCCCCATGCCCGGCCCGCCGCCGCCGTGGGGAATGCAGAAGGTCTTGTGCAGGTTCATGTGGGACACGTCGGCGCCAATGTCTGCCGGCCGCGCCAATCCGACCTGTGCATTGAGGTTGGCGCCGTCCATGTACACCTGGCCGCCGTGCTGGTGGATCACCGCGCAGATCTCGCTGATGCCTTCCTCGTACACGCCATGGGTCGAAGGATACGTCGCCATCAGGCAAGAGAGTTTGTCTGCGGCGTCTGCCGCTTTTTCCTTCAAGTCCTCCAGATCGACGTTGCCGGCCTCATCGCATTCAACGATCACCACGCGCATCCCGGCCATCTGCGCCGACGCCGGGTTGGTGCCATGGGCCGATGATGGAATCAGGCAGATATCGCGTCCACCCTGCTGGCGGCTCTCGTGGTATTTGCGGATCGCCAGCAATCCCGCGTACTCGCCCTGGGCGCCCGAGTTGGGTTGCATGCAGATCGCATCGAAACCGGTGATCGCGCAGAGCCAGCGCTCCAGCTCCTCGATCATCAACGAATAACCGACCGCCTGCTCTTTAGGTGCGAACGGATGCAGATTGGCAAACTGCGGCCAGGTGATCGGGATCATCTCGCTGGTGGCGTTGAGCTTCATGGTGCACGAGCCCAGTGGAATCATCGACTGATTGAGCGCCAGATCCTTGTTTTCCAGCTGCTTGAGGTAACGCAACATTTCGGTTTCGCTGTGATGGGCGCTAAACACCGGATGTTGCAGATAAGGCGTAGTGCGTAAAAGGCCGGCCGGTATGCCGCAAGCCAGCGTTTGTGTGTCCAGTTCGTCGACGTCGAGCCCATGATCGGCTCCCAGAAACACATCGAACAGTTTTGCCACCGTGGTTTCGTCACAACTTTCGTCGAGGCTCAAACCCAACCGCCCACGCCCCAGGATGCGCAGGTTGATCTGTGCGGCCACGGCGCTTTCGATAATTGCCGTTTGGGTGCCACCGACGTCCAGCGTCAGCGTGTCGAAGAACTGCTGGTTCAGGCGCTTGATGCCCTTGCGCTCAAGGCCCTCGGCGAGAATACAGGTCAGTCGATGCACACGCTGGGCAATGCGCTTGAGCCCTTCCGGCCCGTGGTAGACCGCATAGAAACTGGCAATGTTGGCCAGCAACACCTGGGCCGTGCAAATGTTGGAGTTGGCTTTCTCGCGACGAATGTGTTGCTCGCGGGTTTGCAGGGCCATGCGCAGGGCGACGTTACCCCGGGCATCTTTCGACACGCCGATGATCCGCCCGGGAATCGCTCGCTTGTATTCGTCGCGGCTGGCAAAGAACGCCGCATGCGGCCCGCCGTAGCCCATGGGCACGCCGAAGCGCTGGGACGAACCGAACACTACGTCGGCACCCAATTCTCCCGGCGGGGTCAGCAACAGCAGGCTCAGCAGATCCGTGGCGACACAGGCCAGCGCCTGTTGGGCATGCAGGTGATCGATCAAGGGGCGCAGGTCGCGGATCTCGCCGTGGGTGTCGGGATATTGCAGCAGCGCGCCGAACACCTGGTGCTGCTTCAAGTTATCCACAGCATCGATGATCAGATCGAAACCGAAGCCTTCGGCGCGGGTCTGCACCACGGAAATGGTCTGCGGATGGCAGTTTTCATCGACGAAGAACAGATTGCTTTTCGATTTGGCAACGCGTTTGGCCAGGGCCATGGCTTCCGCCGCGGCGGTCGCTTCGTCCAGCAGTGAGGCGTTGGCCAATTCCAGCCCCGTGAGATCGATGGTCAGTTGCTGGAAGTTCAACAGCGCTTCGAGCCGGCCCTGAGCGATCTCCGGTTGATAAGGCGTGTAAGCGGTGTACCAGCCGGGATTTTCCAGCACGTTGCGCAAGATGACCGTCGGCGTGAGCGTGCCGTGATAGCCCATGCCGATCAGGCTGGTCCAGACCTGATTCTGCTCGGCATATCCCCGCAGCTTCGCCAGCGCCGCTTCTTCGTCCAGTGCCGGTGGCAGATCAAGCGCCCGATTCAGGCGAATTCCCGGCGGCACAGTCTGTTCGATCAGCTCGACCCGGCTGCCAAGACCGAGGCTGTCGAGCATCGCCTGCTGCTCGGCGGCATCCGGCCCGAGGTGGCGGCGAAGAAAGGCATTGGGGTCGCGTAACTGGCTCAGGGACGGCAACTGGGACATGACGGGCTCTCTCTTGGCTGGCGCTCAGCGTCGATGCAACACGGTCAAACCAGCATAGCAGCCGATGTCGGACACGATTCTTTGGAAAACCCTGTGGGAGCAAAGCTTGCTCGCGATAGCGGTAGATCAACCTATAAATGTTGAATGTGAGGCCCTCATCGCGAGCAAGCTCGCTCCCACAAAAAAGCAGGTATCGCGAAAGTTGTCAGGCATGAAAAAGCCCCGACAGGTCGGGGCTTTGGGGTGACGCTTGAAGGCTTACTCGCCGATGGCAGCCTTGTAACCGGCGGCATCGAGCAGGTTGTCCAGGTCAGCGCTGTTGCCTGGCTTGAGCTTGAAGATCCAGGCGCCGTACGGATCGGAGTTGAGCAGTTCCGGGTTGGCGCTCAGCTCTTCGTTCACGGCAATCACTTCACCGGCAATCGGCGAATAGATGTCGGAAGCGGCTTTCACCGATTCAACGACACCGGCCTGATCTTGCGCGGCAAACACGTTGCCGACTTCGGTCAATTCGACAAACACCACATCACCCAGCGCTTCCTGCGCGTGATCGCTGATGCCCACGGTGACGGTGCCATCGGCTTCCAGACGTGCCCATTCGTGACTTTCGGCAAAACGCAGGTCGGCAGGAATATCGCTCATGTTCAGTTCCTCAGGAAAATTGTCGGCGGTCCAAGCCCGCCGGAAAAGATTAGATCAAGGTTTTGCCATGGCGTACGAAGGTCGGTTTGACCACTCGAACCGGGTACCACTTGCCACGGATTTCCACTTCTGCGCGGTCGGCAGTTGCCATCGGCACGCGCGCCAGTGCAATCGACTTGCTAAGCGTAGGAGAGAAACTACCACTGGTGATCTCCCCTTCGCCAACATCAGCGATGCGGACCACTTGATGCGCGCGCAAAACGCCGCGTTCCTCAAGGACCAGCCCCACCAGTTTGTGCTGAATTCCTCCAGCCTGTTCCGCCTCCAGTGCCTTGCGGCCGACGAACTGGCGCGAGGTCGGTTCCCAGGCAATGCTCCAGGCCATGTTGGAGGCCAGCGGTGAAACGTCTTGATTGATGTCCTGGCCGTAGAGGTTCATCCCGGCCTCGACCCGCAAGGTGTCACGTGCGCCCAGCCCGATCGGGGAAATACCCGCCCCGACCAGATCGTTGAAGAATCCCGGCGCCTGATCGGCCGGCAAGATAATTTCCAGACCGTCTTCACCGGTGTAGCCGGTACGCGCAATGAACCAGTCACCGTCGGGCTGACCTTCAAAAGGCTTGAGCAGCTGAATCAGATTGCCGCGGGACTGGTTCACCAGTTCGGCAATCTTGTGCCGGGCATGCGGCCCCTGAATGGCCAGCATCGCCAGTTCGGCCCGTTCGTTGAGCTGTACATCGAAGCCGTCGAGATGCGCCTGCATCCACGCCATGTCCTGATCGCGCGTCGAGGCGTTGACCACCAGGCGATAACCCTCATCGAGGCGGTAGACGATCATGTCGTCAACGATGCCGCCACGTTCATTGAGCATGGCGCTGTACAACGCACGGCCGGAGCTGTGCAGGCGTTCGACGTCGTTGGCCAGCAGGTGCTGCAGCCAGGCCTTGGCCTGGGGGCCGCTGACATCGATCACGGTCATGTGGGATACATCGAAGACACCGCAATCGCGGCGCACCTCATGGTGTTCCTCGACCTGCGATCCATAATGCAGAGGCATATCCCAACCGCCAAAATCGACCATCTTCGCGCCGAGGGCGAGATGAAGGTCATACAGAGGCGTACGCTGTCCCATGGGTTTCTCCTTCCGGGCGTGGCGAAGGTGCGGGCGAGTGATAAACCGTCTGAAAACCTTGAAATCAAAGGCTTCCAGCCGATTTTTACTACCTTGTCTGTCAGACGGACCGCACCGAATGCCGCGCATTGTAGCCGCAAGGTGTAGGACTGGCACCTAGCTGTTTCGATGCGCCGAACGTCGTATCAATCCGATAACCGGTAGCAGCCCGACCAAAACCAGGGTCAAGGCCGGTAACGACGCCCTCGCCCACTCACCCTCACTGGTCATTTCGAAGATTCGCACTGCCAGCGTATCCCAGCCAAACGGGCGCATCAGGAGGGTCGCGGGCATTTCCTTGAGCACGTCGACAAACACCAGCAGCGCCGCACTCAACGAACCGGGCAGCAACAACGGCAGATACACTTTGAAAAACAGTCGCGGCCCACTGACACCCAGGCTACGTGCCGCTTCGGGCAAAGATGGCCGTATACGCGCCAGACTGCTTTCCAGCGGCCCATAAGCCACGGCAATGAAACGCACCAGATAGGCCAGCAACAGCGCTGCCAGACTGCCCAGCAGCAGTGGCTTGCCGGCTCCGCCGAACCAGCCGGAGAGTGGAATCACCAGCTCACGGTCCAGATAACTGAACGCCAGCATGATCGACACCGCCAGCACCGAACCGGGCAATGCATAACCCAGATTGGCCAGACTGACACCTGCGCGGATGCCCTGCGTCGGCGCCAAGCGTCGGGCAAACGCCAGGACCAACGCGACACTGACAGTGACCAACGCCGCCATCGCGCCCAGGTACAGCGTGTGGACGATCAGACCGGTATAACGCTCATCGAGATCGAAGCGCCCGCGCTGCCAGAACCACACCAACAGTTGCAGCACAGGGATGACGAAGGCGCAGGCGAATACCAGACCGCACCAGCCGGTGGCCAGCAGCGCTTTGATTCCATGCAGGTGATACAGCGCCTTGACCCGTGGCCGTTCATTGCTCGCCCGATTGGCACCACGGGCACGCCGCTCGCCGTACAGCACCACCATCACCACCAGCAGGAGCAGGCTGGCCAGTTGCGCGGCGCTGGACAGGCTGAAAAAGCCATACCAGGTCTTGTAGATGGCGGTGGTGAAGGTGTCGAAGTTGAACACCGACACGGCACCGAAATCCGCCAGGGTTTCCATCAGCGCCAATGCCACACCCGCGCCAATGGCAGGACGCGCCATGGGCATGGCCACCCGCCAGAACGCCTGCCAGGGCGATTGCCCCAGCACCCGAGCAGCCTCCATCAAGCCTTTGCCCTGAGCCAGGAATGCCGTGCGCGCCAACAGGTAAACATAGGGGTAGAACACCAGCACCAAAACCACAATCACCCCACCCGTGGAACGCACGCGCGGCAGGTGCAGCCCGGTGCCGAACCACTCACGCAACAGGGTTTGCACCGGGCCGGCGAAATCCAGCAGGCCGACAAAGACGAACGCCAGCACGTAGGCGGGAATCGCAAAGGGCAGCATCAAGGCCCAGTCCAGCCAGCGCCTGCCGGGGAACTCGCAAAGGCTGGTGAGCCAGGCCAGGCTCACACCGAGCACCGTCACGCCGACACCAACGCCAAGCACCAGGGTCAGGGTGTTGCCCAACAACCGCGGCATCTGGGTTTCCCAGAGATGGGACCAGATCTGCTGATCGATGGTTTGCCAGGACAACAGCAACACGCTCAAGGGCAACAGGACCAGCGCAGCGATGGCGAAGACCAGGGGATACCAGCGGCGTTGGGCGGGGTGGGCCAAGGAAAACTCTCGTTTAAATGATTGTGCCCACGCTTTGCGTGGGCACACATCTTGTGACGCTCTGCGTCACGCTTCGACGCGAAGCGTCGGTGGATGCATTCCCACGCAGAGCGTGGGAACGATCAGTGCCGTAAAGGCGCGCAGTATAAAGGTAACGTCAATTCCAGCCAGCCCGATCCATCATCCGGATTGCCTCAGCCTGACGCTTGCCCGCGACTTCCACCGGCAAGGTATCGGCAATGAACTTGCCCCACGCCGCCACTTCTGCGGATGGCTGAACCGACGGGTTGGCCGGGAACTCCTGGTTCACATCGGCAAAGATTTTCTGCGCTTCAGGCGTGGTCATCCACTCCACCAGGGCCTTGGCGGCTTCCGGGTGCGGCGCGTGTTTGGTCAGGCCGATACCCGACAGGTTGACGTGCACGCCACGGTCCGCCTGGTTCGGCCAGAACAGCTTCACCGGCAGATCAGGTTTTTGCTTGTGCAGGCGACCGTAGTAGTAGGTGTTGACGATGCCCACATCGCATTGGCCGGCGTTGATGGCTTCGAGAACGGCGACGTCATCGGAGAATACGTCGGTGGACAGGTTGTTGACCCAGCCCTTGAGGATCTTCTCGGTTTTCTCGGCGCCGTGCACTTCGATCATGGTGGCAGTCAGGGACTGGTTGTAGACCTTCTTTGCCGTGCGCAGGCACAGGCGACCTTCCCAGTTCTTGTCGGCCAGCGCTTCGTAGGTGGTCAACTCGCCCGGCTTCACCCGCTCGGTGGAGTAGGCGATGGTCCGCGCGCGCAAGCTCAGGCCGGTCCAGGCATGGGAAGCTGCGCGATATTGCAGCGGGATATTGGCGTCGATGGTTTTCGAGGTGAACGGCTGGAGAATGCCCATCTGCTCGGCCTGCCAGAGGTTGCCGGCATCAACGGTCAGCAGCAGGTCGGCTGTGGCGTTCTCGCCCTCGGCCTTGATCCGCTGCATCAGCGGCGCTTCCTTGTCGGTGATGAACTTCACCTTCACACCGGTTTTTGCAGTGTAGGCATCGAAGACTGGCTTGATGAGCTCGTCGATACGCGAGGAGTAGACAACCACCTCGTCGGCGGCCTGGGCGGCAGTGCTGCCAATCAGAGTCAGGGCCAGTGCGGTCAGTAGACGCTTCGGTGCCAACATGGGAGCGGTCTCTCGATTGAAAAAGTGAGACCAAATGATAAGGACTCACATTTAGCTTCTCAATCGAACAGTTCGCGGAGGCGTTACCAGATGTTGCATAGGCGACGTTGTTGGAAAATGTGCCGACGCCTTCGCGGGCAAGCCTCACTCCTACCAGTGCGTGTCGATTTGCTTGCCCGCGAACAGGCCACAGGCCATCAATATCTCAGGCCTTGGCCAGCGCCGGCAGATCCCCGATCAAACCCAGCGCTTCGCGCACAAACAGCGCCTTGGCCTCCGGCATCTGGTCAACCAGCTTCAGCCCGGTATTACGCAACCAGCGCACCGGCAACGGATCGGCCTGGAACAGTCGCTCGAAGCCTTCCATCGCCGCCATCAGCGCCAGGTTATGCGGCATGCGGCGACGTTCATAGCGGCTGAGTACCTTCACATCCGCCAGACGCTCGCCACGGCTCGCCGCTTGCAACAACACTTCGGCCAGTACGGCGGCGTCGAGGAAACCAAGATTCACGCCCTGCCCGGCCAACGGGTGAATGGTGTGGGCCGCATCGCCAATCAGCGCCAGGCCTTCAGCTACATAACGCTTGGCATGCCGCTGACGCAGTGGCACGCACAGACGCGGGTCGGCATTGAGCACGGTCCCTAGCCGACCTTCGAAGGCTCGCTCCAGCTCGCGGCAGAACACCTCGTCATCCAGCGCCATCAGGCGTTCGGCTTCACTCGGGGTAGTCGACCAGACGATCGAACACCAGTCGTGCTGGCCATCACGCTCCAACGGCAAAAACGCCAACGGGCCGTTGTCGGTAAAGCGCTGCCAGGCTGTCGATTGATGGTTTTTCGAACTGCGCACGCTGGTGACGATGGCGTGATGCAAATAATCCCACTCCCGCGTCACCACGCCCGTCAGGCGCCGCACTGCCGAATTGGCGCCATCCGCCGCGATCACCAGAGGCGCACGCAACGTGCGGCCGTCGGCCAGGGTCAGCAGCCAATCGTCGCCGGAACGACGCATCTGCTCCAGACGCGCGTTGGCCAGCATGCCTAAATCACAATCGTGCAAGCGGTCGAGCAAGGCGTCCTGCACCACGCGGTTCTCAACGATGTGTCCCAGCACCTCGGCATGCACGCTGGCTGCCGAGAAGTGGATCTGCCCGGTACCGCTGCCATCCCAGACGTGCATGTCGCTATAGGGACTGCTGCGCCTGCTGACGATGCCGTCCCACACACCCAGGCGCTCGAGAATCCGCTGGCTGGCGATGGACAGCGCACTCACCCGTGGTTCGAACGGGGCTTGGGCGTCAAACGGTTTGACGCTCATCGGACTGCCGTCGAGCAGCAGGACTTCCAGCCCGCTGTCCTGCAACGCCAGCGCCAGGGCACTGCCGACCATTCCGGCTCCGACAATCAGCAGATCTGCGCGCATTTCCATGCTTTAAGCCTGTCTCGCTTGCGGCTTGAGCCGCACGTAAAGGGTTTTTCCGACACGCGCCACCAGGTGGCCGGCGCCGTCATGAATATCGACCTGCAATTGCGGCAGGTATTTTTCGCCACCCGCCGTCTGTCGCCGGATCTCGTCGAGCAACGTGTCGTCGATGTTGAAACGGGCGAACACCGGGCCTTTGCCCGGCGCGATGAAATCGATGTCCGCCGCCTTGTCCCAGACGATGTAGTTGCGCCCCAGGTTCTCCATCAGCATCAGCATGAAGAACGGGTCGACCATCGAATACAGGCTGCCACCAAACTGGGTGCCGACGTAATTGCGGTTGTACCAGCTCAAGCCCATGGAGACCTGGATGTCGCGAAAGTCATCGCTGATATGCCGCACGCGCACGCCAGCGCCGAGGTACGGCGGATAGAAGCTCATGAATCGGCGCATCAGTCGCGCCTTGCCGAACGTGCGAGTCAGCCACTTAAACATCAGGGCGAGTACCCAGGCCCATGGCCTGTCGGGCGAACCAGCGTTTGGCCGGCGGCAGCAGATCCAGACCGAGCAATCCGAGATTGCGCCCCAACGAAACCAGTGGCTGGGTGCTGCCGAACAGGCGCGTGACCTGATCGGAGAAACCGACGGTGAGGTTCTGATCCAGGCGCTGACGTTCGCGATAAGCCTGCAAGGTCGCGAAGTGGCCCAATGGCTGCTCGCTGGCGAGCAATGCATCGGCCAGTGCCTGGGCATCACGCAGCGACAGGTTGAAACCCTGTCCGGCAATCGGGTGCAGGCTATGGGCGGCATTGCCGAGCACCGCCAAGTGCGAGCGTACCTGTTCCTCGGCCTCGACCAGCGACAAAGGATACAAATGCCGAGCGCCAACCTGCTTCAACGTGCCCAAGCGATAACCGAACACGCCCTGCAACTCGCTGAGAAAACTGCGTTCATCCAATGCAGCCAAGCGTTGCGCGTCCATCCCCAAACGGGTCCAGACCAATGCGCAGCGGTTGTCCGGCAGCGGCAGCAACGCCATCGGGCCATCGTCGGTAAACCGCTCGAACGCCATGCCGTTGTGGGCTTCACTCGGGGTGATGTTGGCGATCAGCGCGCTCTGGTTGTACGGGCGCTTTCGAATGCCGATGCCCAATTGCTCGCGCAGCCCGGAGCGGCCGCCATCGGCCAACACGGCGAGGTCGCATTCCAGTGTGGTTTCGTCATTGAGGATCAGGCGATAGCCATCGGTGAGCGGCTCCATGCGGGTGACTTCGGCCGGGCACCGCCAACTGATGACGTCTTTGTCCAGGCCTTGCCACAGGCACTGGCCGAGCCAGGCGTTTTCCACCACGTAACCCAACGCCGGCACACCTTCCTCCATGGCCGACAGCCGCGCCGTGGAAAAACGCCCACGGTCGGAGACGTGAATCTGTTTGATCGGTTCGGCGCGGCGGGAAATCTCCTGCCAAACGCCGAGGCGCTGATAAATCTGCCGTGCACCAAAGGACAAGGCCGTGGAGCGCGCGTCATAACTTGGCTGATACGAATCGCCGGGCGCGAAGGGCTCGATCAGGACGATCTTCCAGCCCCGAGCCTTGGCCCCGGCCTGTAGCGCCAACGCCAGGCTGGCACCGACCAGGCCACCACCGATGATTGCCAGATTGACTCGACTCATGCCGCTTGTGTCCGCGCTTGCGCCATCAAAGCCTCGATTTCAGCCACTGTTTTCGGTACGCCCTTGGTGAGGATTTCACAGCCGTTTTTGGTGACCACTACGTCGTCCTCGATGCGCACGCCAATGCCGCGCCATTTTTTCGCCACGCTCTGATTGTCCGGGGCGATGTAAATCCCCGGCTCTACCGTCAACGCCATGCCGACTTCCAGCACACGCCATTCGCCACCGACCTTGTATTCGCCGACGTCATGCACATCCATTCCCAGCCAGTGACCGGCGCGGTGCATGTAAAACGCCTTGTAGGCTTCACTGGCGATCAACTCTTCGACATTACCCTGCAACAAACCCAATTCGATCAGGCCGGTGGTAATCACCCGCACAGTGGCCTCGTGGGCCTGATTCCAGTGTTTATTCGGTGCGATCTCTGCAAACGCGGCTTCCTGGGCGGCCAACACCAGTTCGTAGATCGCCTTCTGCTCTGCGGAATACTTGCCGTTGACCGGCCAGGTGCGGGTGATGTCGCTGGCGTAGCAGTCGATTTCGCAGCCGGCGTCGATCAGCACCAGATCGCCGTCCTTGAGCACGGCGTCATTCTGCTGGTAATGCAGGATGCAGCTGTTGCGTCCAGAGGCAACGATCGAACCGTAGGCCGGCATCTTCGCCCCACCCTTGCGGAATTCGTAATCGAGTTCGGCTTCAAGGCTGAACTCGTATAAGCCGGCACGGCTGGTCTGCATGGCACGGACATGCGCCTGGGCGGAAATCCGTGCGGCCTCGCGCATCACCTTCACTTCTGCCGCCGATTTATACAGGCGCATGTCATGCAGCAGATGATCCAGGGCAACGAATTCGTTCGGTGGCTGGGCGCCGAGATTGGCCTTGGAGCGGATCACGTTGATCCAGTCCATCAAGTGCCGGTCGAATTCCGGGTTGCTGCCCATGGCCGAATACACCCGGTCACGACCTTCGATCAGGCCGGGCAAAATGTCGTCGATATCGGTAATCGGAAAGGCGTCGTCGGCGCCGAAGTCGCGAATCGCACCCTCCTGGCCGGCACGCAGGCCATCCCACAACTCACGTTCGGCGTTGCGTTCGCGGCAGAACAGAATGTACTCGCCATGCACGCGGCCTGGCATCAACACCAGTACCGCCTGAGGCTCGGGAAAACCGCTGAGGTACTGGAAGTCGCTGTCCTGACGGTAGACGTGCTCGACGTCGCGGTTGCGGATAGCGACCGCGGCGGCGGGCAGGATGGCGATGCTGTTGGGTTCCATCTGCGCCATCAAGGCCTTGCGGCGACGGCTGTATTCCGATTTCGGGATATGGATCATGGGCAGATGGCGTTCCCTGGCTTTGATCAGTGCAGCGACGGTTTGGCGGCAGCCGCCGCGTCTTTCTTGGTTTCCGAGAACAGCAGCAGCGGCGCGACACGCAGGTATTCCATGACTTCCATGTAGTCGGTTTCGCCGTCTTCGGACTCTTCCAGGGCATCCTGCACCTGGGAAATCGCTGCCAGATCCTGCAACACCTCGGTGGCCTCGGTGCTCAGGGCGCTGCTGTCACGGCAGTTCAGGCCGAACCCGCTGAGGAAGCCCTGGCACCACTGGCCCAACGCAGCGGCGCGGTCGGTAAGCGGAGCATCGTCGGTCGGCAGCAACAGGACGACGGTCACGTCATCGCCGGTGAGCTCGCCCTTGACCATCTCTTGCAGGCCGATCAAGGCGTTGCGTACGTTGTCCTGCGGCTCGTTTTCGAGCAGTTCGGCGGCGTCGATCAGCCAGCCTTCGGCATCGAAACCGGCACCCGCGCAGCTGCGGCCGAGCAACAGGCCGTGCAGTTCGGCAGGCGAGACATTGTGACCGCTGGAAGTCAGCAGGGTGGCGAAGGCTTGGTACGGGGAATTCTGAATGGTCATGGGCAGCTAGGCGCCAGACGGCGCTATGTCTAGAATGAAGGCCTTGTATCCTACATCGACTCCTCTGTAGGAGCGAGCCTGCCGAATCGTCGCACCGTCGCGATGGCCGCCAACGATTACGCTGGGTACCTGACACCCGCGGCGTTCTCGGGTTCATCGCGAGCAGGCTCGCTCCTACAGTTCAACCCCATCAGACAGTGAAGACAATGGAAGACACCGACCTGCAAGCGCTGATGGCCAGACTCGAACTGCTGATTACCCGAGTCGAGCAACTTAAGAGCCAAAACGGACTCTTACTAGCTCAGGAAAAGACCTGGCGCGAGGAACGCGCTCACCTCATTGAAAAAAACGAAATCGCCCGGCGTAAGGTCGAATCGATGATTTCGCGCCTCAAGGCCCTGGAGCAAGACTCATGAGTTCAAGCAATAGCGTCACCGTGCAGATCCTCGACAAAGAGTATTCGATCATCTGCCCCCAGGAAGAGCGCAGCAACCTGGTGAGCGCCGCCCGCTATCTGGACGGCAAGATGCGCGAGATTCGCAGCAGCGGCAAAGTTATCGGTGCCGACCGTATTGCCGTGATGGCTGCGCTGAACATCACCCACGACCTGCTGCACAAGGAAGAGCGCCCGGATATCCAGGCCAGCGGCTCGACCCGTGAACAGGTACGTGACCTGCTCGATCGCGTCGATCTGGTGCTCGCGACCGATCCGGACGTCACCAAAGGCTGATTCGCGCCACCGCTTGCGGTATACTCCGATCACTCCCTGGGGTGCTTGCCAGTTGGCGATGTCCCTGAGCCGATTTGCTATACCCTGGAGGTTGCACGTTGGGCTGGTGTGCATGTCCGCTAGACGGAAAGCCTTAAAGCCTACTGCATCTTCCACCTTGAACTTTCGGGTTCAAGGGCTAAGTCGACAGCGGTACATCCGGGGAGCCTGATTCCAGTCCGATGCCGGTTTGAATACCGGCATCGGCGTTTTTATGGGTACCATTTGCGTACCCATACTGCTGAAGCCGATTCCATGACCGAACCTGCTTTGCTTCCCCGCCCGCAACTTCGACGCTTGCTGCGCAAGGCCCGCCGCGCATTGACGCCCAGTCAACAGCGCGCGGCAGCTCGCGGGCTGTACAGGCAATTGGCTCAGCAACCGCTGTTTCGCCGCGCAAAACACATCTCTCTTTACCTGCCCACCGACGGTGAAATTGACCCGCGACTGCTGCTGCGTGCGGCTCAACGTCGAGGCAAGGCCACCTATCTGCCGGTACTCAGCGCCTGGCCGCGAACCAAAATGGTTTTCCAGCGCATCCGCCCCGGTGAAAAGCTCAAGCCCAACCGCTTTCGGATACTCGAACCCCGGCACAACCTTGCCCGGCAACGCAAAGTCTGGGCGCTGGATCTGGTGCTGCTGCCATTAGTGGGTTTTGACGATGTCGGCGGACGCCTGGGCATGGGCGGCGGTTTCTACGATCGAAGCCTGGCCTACCTGGCGCGTCGCAATGACTGGCGCAAGCCGACACTGCTGGGGCTGGCCCATGAATGTCAGAAGGTCGAGCGCCTGGCTCAAGCGAGCTGGGATGTGCCGCTGCAAGGAACGGTAACGGACAAGGCCTGGTATTACGCGGGCTAGACGCCACTGGCGTCAGCGGCGTCGAAAAGACAGGATCAGCGCTTGAACGCAGTCGACTGTTGCTGCAACTGGGCTACTTCGACCGGCGCGTCGGTCTTGTTGGCCCACAGGCTTTGGGCATAGCCAGTGGTCACGACGCCAAGGCCGAACAAAATGACCAAAATCCATAGTAAATCCGGTTTGCGTTTCATCGATTGCCCCCCAAAGGCATATCAACACGATGACAGCAGCGGTTTCCGTTTTGTAGGCCGTGCAGCAGCGTCAAGCTCTAAAGGCCGGCATTTTGCGGCAACGTGAACCGCTGCGCAAATGCTGGCGTCAACCGACTGTCGGTTTGTCATAAAATTGCCCGACAACCTGCCCACTCACCTCGCAAGGAACAAAAAACATGGCCTATTGGCTGATGAAATCCGAGCCCGACGAACTCTCGATCAAAGGCCTGGAGAAGCTTGGCAGAGCGCGCTGGGATGGGGTCCGCAACTATCAGGCGCGAAATTTCCTGCGGGCCATGGCGGTGGGGGACGAGTTTTTCTTCTATCACTCCAGCTGCCCGGAACCAGGGATCGCCGGGATCGGCAAGATAGTCGAAGCCGCGTATCCAGACCCGACGGCGCTGGAGCCTGAAAGTCATTACTACGACCCCAAGGCAACCACGGAAAAAAACGCCTGGAGTGCAATTGACGTAGAACATATCAAGACGTTTTCCAAGGTCTTGAAGCTCGATTACCTGAAGCAGCAGACGGCACTGGCCGAAATGCCGCTGGTGCAGAAAGGATCGCGGCTGTCGGTGATGCCGGTGACGCCGGAGCAGTGGGCGGCGGTGATTGCGCTTCTGTAGGAGCACGGCTTGCCGGCGATGGCGGTCTTGAGTGCGCTATCGCGAGCAAGCTTT
>NZ_RCOE01000159.1:0-23059 GCF_004321495.1 Pseudomonas sp. Sample_10 | reverse complement strand
GCCACGACGGCATGCTGTATTCGCTGCCGAGCCGCGAGATCATCGCCGACTCCGTTGAGTACATGGTCAACGCCCACTGCGCCGACGCCATTGTCTGCATCTCCAACTGCGACAAGATCACCCCTGGCATGCTGATGGCGTCCCTGCGCCTGAACATTCCGGTGATCTTCGTCTCCGGCGGCCCGATGGAAGCCGGCAAGACCAAACTCGCCTCCCACGGCCTCGACCTGGTCGATGCCATGGTGATCGCCGCCGACTCCAGCGCTTCTGACGAGAAAGTCGCCGAGTACGAGCGCAGCGCCTGCCCGACCTGCGGTTCGTGCTCCGGCATGTTCACCGCCAACTCGATGAACTGCCTGGTCGAAGCCCTGGGCCTGGCATTGCCGGGCAACGGTTCGACCCTGGCCACCCACAGCGACCGCGAGCAGTTGTTCCTGCAAGCTGGCCGCACCATCGTCGAGCTGTGCAAGCGTTACTACGGCGAGAACGATGAGTCGGTGTTGCCCCGCAACATCGCCAACTTCAAGGCGTTCGAAAACGCCATGACCCTGGACATCGCCATGGGCGGTTCCACCAACACCATCCTGCACTTGCTGGCCGCGGCGCAGGAGGCCGAGATCGATTTCGACCTGCGCGACATCGACCGCCTTTCCCGTCACGTGCCGCAGCTGTGCAAGGTTGCGCCGAACATCCAGAAGTACCACATGGAAGACGTGCACCGTGCCGGCGGGATCTTCAGCATCCTCGGCTCCCTGGCCCGTGGCGGCCTGCTGCACACCGATCTGCCGACCGTGCACAGCAAGAGCATGGCCGAGGCCATCGCCAAGTGGGACATCACCCAGACCACCGACGAGGCCGTGCATCACTTCTTCAAGGCCGGCCCGGCGGGTATCCCGACGCAAACCGCGTTCAGTCAGTCGACCCGCTGGGAAACCCTGGACGACGACCGTGAAAACGGCTGCATCCGCAGTGTCGAGCACGCGTATTCGAAAGAAGGCGGCCTGGCCGTGCTGTACGGCAACATCGCGCTGGATGGCTGCGTGGTGAAAACCGCTGGCGTCGACGAGTCGATCCACGTGTTCGAAGGCAACGCCAAGATCTTTGAAAGCCAGGACAGCGCCGTGCGCGGCATCCTCGCCGACGAAGTGAAGGAAGGCGACATCGTCATCATTCGCTACGAAGGCCCGAAAGGCGGCCCGGGCATGCAGGAAATGCTCTACCCGACGTCGTACCTGAAATCCAAAGGCCTGGGCAAAGCCTGCGCCCTGCTCACCGACGGCCGTTTCTCCGGCGGTACGTCCGGCCTGTCCATCGGCCACGCTTCGCCTGAAGCGGCTGCCGGCGGCGCCATCGGCCTGGTGCAGGATGGCGACAAGGTGCTGATCGACATTCCAAACCGCTCGATCAACCTGTTGGTCAGCGACGAAGAACTGGCTGCGCGCCGGGTCGAGCAGGACAAGAAAGGCTGGAAACCAGTGGAAAAACGTCCACGCAAGGTGACCACCGCACTGAAAGCCTACGCCCTGCTGGCCACCAGCGCCGACAAGGGTGCAGTGCGCAACAAGGCAATGCTCGACGGGCTGTAAGGCTTAACCGTCGAACATGAAAATGCCCCGCCAACGTGCGGGGCATTTTTTTGACCACAATTGATCGTTCCCACGCTCCCGCGTGGGACTGTCTAAAAGGACGCTCCGCGTCCCGACGCGGAGCGTCACTGGCTGCATTCCCACGCAGAGCGTGGGAACGATCAACACTGTACCCGTGGCGAGGGAGCTCGTCGGATCGCCGCACCGTCCTGCTGGGCTGCGCAGCAGCCCTTTTTAGGGCCGCTTCGCGCCCCAGCGGGAGCAAGCTCCCTCGCCACAGGATGCTAACGTTCTCTCATCACAGGTAAGCCAAACGGTCTTACTGAATCTCTTGCGGGGTGACGATCACCCAGTTCTTGTCCGCCGTCACCGGCAACCCTTCCTTGGCCTGGGCCGCAGCGTTTTTTGCCATCATGCCCTGGATCTGGGTCATGTATTTGTCTTTGCGGTTGACCCACAAATGTATCCCGCCCTTGGCCACATCGACGCTGTGGAACAGCATGAAACCATCGCTGGTCGGTGTATCGCCGCCCACCAGCACCGGTTTTTTCCATTCATCGATATAGGTCAGGATTGCCGCCTGCTTACCCGCCATCCAGGTCGCCGGGGTCCACAGGTACGGAGTCAGTTCGAGACCAAGATTCGCCTTTTCATCATATTTGCCGGCGGTGATCTGTTTGCGAGCAGTGGTCAGTTCGCCGGTCTTGGGATCCTTGAGCAGCAGCGACACACCGATCACGTTTTGCGGTTTGACGTTGTAGCCATATTTCGGATCGGCCGCGACCATGCGCACCAATTCTTCGGAGGCGGCGGTCATCACGTAGACCTCGATGCCGTTCTCCATCAGCTTGTTGTACAGCTCTTGCTGGCCAGTGAAAATTTTCGGCGGATTGACGTCGAGTTTCTTGACCACATCGCCTTCGTAATACGTCGCCGGTACCGGTTTGCCGGACGCCATCATTTCGTCGACGTAGCCCTTGAGCTCCTCAAGCGTGAAACCCGAGAACACCTGGGCGACCCATGGATAACAAACCATGTCGTCGAGTTCGCAGAGGCGGTAGTAGTAGCTGAACAGGCTTTCCTGGTGGTCGGCGGTGTCCTTGAACGGCATCAGCTTCAGGGAGGGATCGAGTTTGTCGCGGGTGATCAGGCCCTTGTTCTCCATGAACGGCAGCAACGACTCTTCGAGGTCGTAGCGGTAACTGGTGTTGTCCATGTCGAACACCGCGTAGTTACCCTTGTTGGCGTTGGCCACAATCATGGCGTCCAGTGCCTTGGCCTGATCGGCGGGCCAGTGCTTCAGATCCGTCGCAAATACCTGGCCGGCAAGACCTGCACACAGCGCGGCTGCCAGAAATTTCGATGCAAACTTCATTGGCGTCACTCCCTGAATGAAAGACATCGACGCTAACAAATAAGTGTGACGGTCCTCGTCTGCCAGCGACCGCTAGCGTACCCATCGCGTCAGCTGCATCTCCGAGAACGACACACGCTTATTCCAAAAACGACAGTTTCAAGACGTTTTTGGTATTAATTCTTTAGAATTCAAGCTGTTAGGCTTCCCGGTTCGCAGCTGCCCCGGAAGGCAGTTGGCACATGTCTAATGGGAGTTCCAATGAATCTGCCGCTGATTCTCAACCTGCTGGTGTTCCTCGCCCTGCTCTTTGGCCTGGCACAAACCCGCCACACGCCGTGGAGCCTGGCAAAAAAAGTCCTGCTCGCGCTGGTGCTGGGTGTGGTGTTCGGTGTCGCGCTGCATACCGTTTATGGCGCCGGCAACCCGGTGCTGAAAGCCTCGATCGGCTGGTTCGATCTGGTGGGCAACGGTTACGTGCAATTGCTGCAGATGATCGTGATCCCGTTGGTGTTCGCCTCGATCCTCAGCGCCGTGGCTCGTCTGCACAACGCTTCATCGCTGGGCAAGATCAGCTTCATGACCATCGGCACGCTGCTGTTCACCACCGCCATCGCGGCACTGATCGGTATCGGCATGACCAACCTGTTCGGTCTGACCGCCGAAGGTCTGGTGGCCGGCACCCAGGAAATGGCCCGCCTGCAAACCATTCAGTCCGACTACGCGGGCAAGGTTGCCGACCTGAATGTGCCGCAGCTGTTGCTGTCGTTCATTCCGCAAAACCCGTTCGCCGACCTGGCGCGCGCCAAGCCGACCTCAATCATCAGCGTAGTGATTTTCGCTGCGTTCCTTGGAGTCGCAGCGCTGCAACTGCTCAAGGATGATGTCGAAAAAGGTCAGAAAGTGATCAACGCCATCGACACCCTGCAAGCCTGGGTGATGCGTCTGGTGCGCCTGGTGATGAAACTGACGCCCTACGGCGTGCTGGCACTGATGACCAAAGTGGTGGCCGGTTCCAACTTGCAGGACATCATCAAGCTCGGCAGTTTTGTCGTGGTTTCCTACATTGGCCTTGGTCTGATGTTTGTGGTTCACGGCGTGCTGGTGTCGGCTGCCGGGATCAATCCGCTGCGCTTCTTCCGCAAGATCTGGCCGGTGCTGACGTTTGCCTTCACCAGCCGTTCCAGCGCAGCGACGATCCCGTTGAGTATCGAAGCACAGACCAGCCGCCTGGGCATTCCACAATCGATCGCCAGTTTCGCCGCTTCGTTCGGCGCGACCATCGGCCAGAACGGCTGCGCCGGTCTGTACCCGGCGATGTTGGCGGTGATGGTGGCGCCGACCGTAGGCATCAACCCGCTCGATCCGCTGTGGATCGCAACACTGGTGGCGATTGTGACGCTGAGTTCGGCCGGTGTGGCGGGCGTGGGTGGCGGTGCGACGTTCGCCGCGCTGATCGTGTTGCCGGCGATGGGCTTGCCGGTGTCACTGGTGGCGTTGCTGATTTCGGTCGAGCCGCTGATTGATATGGGGCGCACGGCGTTGAACGTCAGTGGTTCGATGACGGCCGGTGCGATAACCAGCCAGATGATGCAGCAGACCGATAAACGAGTGCTGGATGCGGATGAGCATTCGGAGCTGGCGCACGCTTAAATTTTTCAGCGCCTGATCTGGCCCCATCGCTGGCAAGCCAGCTCCCACAGGGATCTATGGTGTTCACGCAACAAGTGATTCACCTTGGACACTGTGGGAGCTGGCTTGCCAGCGATGCTTTCAAACCTTTTCCCAGACTTCGAAGTTGTACGCTGGCTTACCCTCTACTGCCGGGTTTTCAACGTTGGAAACCAGTGTCCATTCCTTCACATCAAACTCCGGAAACCACGCATCCCCTTCCGGGCTCAGCGCCACGCGCGTCAGGTACAACCGATCGGCCTGCGCCAACCCTTGGGCATACAACTGCGCACCGCCGATCAGCATCAACTCATCGACGCCCTGCTCCTTCGCCCATTCCTCGGCGCGAACCACTGCGGACTCCAGCGATGGATACACCTCGGCGCCTTCGAGCACCAGGTCCGCCTGACGGCTGACCACGATGTTCAAGCGGCCCGGCAACGGGCGACCCAGAGAATCCCAGGTCTTTCGCCCCATGATGATCGGTTTGCCGAGGGTCGTGGCCTTGAAGTATTTGAAGTCCCCCGGCAAGTGCCAGGGCATGCTGTTGTCGACGCCGATCACACGGTTTTCACCGAGGGCTGCGATCAGGCTGAGGGGAAGTGATTTAGTCATGTCGGCGAGGATACCAGAGCCTCGCTTTCGCCGATAAGCGCCACAACGGTTATGCTCACAGCTCATTTGAGCGACGGGATGCCGCGTGACTGAACTGAATAACCTCTGGCTGACAGAAACCATCCGCCTGCGTGAAGAACACGCCGGCCCCCTGGAAGATCTGGAAGCCAACCGACTGGCCCGCAGCGCCGGGGGCGATTTGCCGTCGCGTATTCAACGCCGCGCCCTGTGGCTGGCGGACCGCGATGGCTTGAGTGCTGCGCTCAAGCACTGGCTGCAAGGTGCGCGACTGGCGTTGATCGTCCTGGCGCTGCTGGCCGTGGTCACCGGCGCAAGCCTGGCCTTCGCCGCGATGGGCGACGGCCTGCACCCGGTGAATGTGTTCTGGGCCTTGGGCAGCCTGCTCGGGCTCAATCTGATTCTGCTGCTGAGCTGGGCCTTGGGCCTGGCGTTTGCCGGCGAACACGGCGCCAGCCTCGGGCGATTGTGGCTGTGGCTGAGCGAAAAACTCGCCCGGGATGCCAAAGCCGCGCAGCTGGCACCAGCCCTGCTGTTGTTGTTGCAACGCCGCAAGCTCAACCGCTGGGCCGTTGGTGTGCTGGTCAATGGCTTGTGGTTGCTGGCGATGCTCAGCGCGCTGGTGATCCTGCTGACGTTGATGGCGACCCGACGCTACGGTTTCGTCTGGGAAACCACCATCCTCAGCGCCGACACGTTTATTGCCGTGACCCAGGCTCTCGGCGCGCTGCCGGCCCTGCTCGGCTTCAGCGTGCCCACCGAGGAAATGATCCGCGCCAGTGGCGACGCCGCACTCAACATCGAAAGTGCCCGGCAAGCCTGGGCCGCGTGGCTGGTAGGCGTATTGCTGGTGTACGGCGTGATACCGCGAATGTTGCTGGCGCTGTTTTGCCTGTGGCGCTGGAAAACCGGTCAAGCGATGTTGCGCCTGGATTTGAACCTGCCCGGCTACGCGCAGCTACGCGAGCGACTGATGCCCACCAGCGAACGTCTGGGCATCAGCGATGCGGCGCCTGAGCAACTGCATCGGGTCGAGAGCGGCGTCAGTGAACAGCAAAGCGACGGTGCGCTGTTGGTCGCCATCGAACTGGACAACGAGCGCCCCTGGCCGCCGCAACTGCCGAACAACGTGAGCAACGCCGGGATTCTCGACAGCCGCGAATCCCGGCACAAACTGCTCGAACAACTCAGTCGCTTCCCTCCGGCGCGCCTGGCCATCGCCTGCGATCCACGGCGTTCGCCGGATCGCGGCAGCCTGGCGCTGATCGCCGAACTGGCTCGCAACGCCAGCGCCACCCGCGTCTGGTTGCTGCAAGCGCCGCACGGAGAAGCGCTGGATGCCGAACGCCTTGGCGACTGGCATACGGCGCTGCAACAGCTAGAGCTGCCGTTCGCCGATTGCGCACCGTTGAACTGGCTGGAGACGGGTCATGACTGAAGCACGCAAGCAGCCCCTGAAACTTGCAGTCGTCGGCCACACCAACGTCGGCAAAACCTCGCTGTTGCGCACCCTCACCCGCGATGTCGGTTTCGGTGAAGTGTCCCACCGTCCCAGCACCACACGGCATGTCGAAGGCGCGCGATTGTCGGTGGACGGCGAACCGCTGCTCGATCTCTACGACACACCCGGCCTGGAAGATGCCATCGCCCTGCTCGACTACCTTGAACGTCTCGAGCGACCTGGTGAACGGTTGGACGGTCCGGCCCGCCTGGCGCGCTTCCTCGATGGCAGCGAAGCCCGGCAGCGTTTTGAACAAGAGGCCAAGGTCTTGCGCCAGTTATTGGCCTCCGATGCCGGTCTCTATGTGATCGATGCTCGGGAACCGGTGCTGGCCAAGTATCGCGATGAGCTGGAAGTGCTGGCCGGTTGCGGCAAACCGTTGCTGCCGGTGTTGAATTTCGTCAGCAGCGCCAACCATCGCGAACCGGCGTGGCGTGAAGCGCTGGCGCGGTTGGGATTGCACGCACTGGTGCGCTTCGACAGCGTCGCACCGCCAGAGGATGGCGAGCGCCGACTCTATGAAAGCCTCGCCCTGCTGCTCGAAGCCGCGCGGCCGCAACTGGAACGCTTGATCGCCGACCAGCAAGCCCAACGCCGGGCGCGCGAGCAAAGTGCGACGCGGCTGATTGCCGAATTATTGATCGATTGCGCGGCATGCCGGCGCAGCGTGGTCAGTGATGCCGAACAGGAACAGCAAGCCATCGGCGAACTGCGTAAAGCGGTGCGCCAGCGCGAGCAACGCTGCGTCGAGTCCCTGCTCAAGCTTTATGCCTTCCGCCCGCAGGACGCCGCTGCCAGCGATTTGCCGCTGCTCGATGGCCGCTGGGGCGATGACCTGTTCAACCCCGAAACCCTCAAGCAATTGGGTGTGCGGGTCGGTGGCGGCATCGCCGCAGGTGCCGCCGCCGGAGCGGGCGTCGACCTGCTGGTCGGCGGCATCACCCTCGGCGCCGCCGCGCTGGCCGGCGCCATCGCCGGCGGCGCCCTGCAAACCGCGCGCAGCTATGGCAGCCGCTTGCTGGGCAAGCTCAAGGGCCAGCGTGAGCTGACGGTCGATGACAACGTGTTGCGACTGTTGGCCCTGCGGCAACGACAACTGCTGCAAGCACTCAATGCCCGCGGACATGCGGCGATGGACAGCATCCAGGTGGCAACGCCTCAGGACAAGACCTGGCGCGAGGGCAAACTGCCCGAGGCGCTGAACAAAGCAAGGGCGCATCCGCAATGGTCGTCACTCAATGCGCATGCGAAGTTGAATCAGGCGGAGCGGCAGGAGCAGGTTGAGGTGTTGGCGCAACAGCTTTAGCGGCCGGGAAAATTATGGTGTCTGGAGTGACGCGTTTTTAACATTGATCACTGCCAACCCAGCTTCAGGTATTCCCGCACCAACGCATTGACCCGAGTCCGATCCGTACGATTGGCACGGCCGTCGTTGTCCACATCAGTGCACAGCACAATCTCGAAAGCTCCATCGTTGTCGAGGTCATGAACAGCAGCCTTGTAGACGATGTTGGGGCCTTCATGGAAATGCAGCCGCACCGATTCCGGCGTTGCATTGCCGGTCGGGCTCAGCGAAAACATGCGCAGATGCCGTTCCTCACCCTCACCGGTGTTGAACCATCTGCACTTGAAGTAATGAGAGCCAAAGTTTTTCAGCCGCAGAACTTCATTGTCCGAGGCTTCACGCAGCCATTGTTCATCTTCAAAAAACAGCAACCGCAGCGTATCTGCGTCCCCGTTTCCACTTCGATCCTGTGCAATCACTTTCAAATAACGCATACATGTTCTTCCTTGTGAAAGGCTCAGCTTGAGCGCTGCCAACAAGGTGAACCATGCATGTTCTTCTCAATCAGTCGTCAGATTGCTCAGCAAATCTCGCGGGACAAAACCGCGACCGCCTTGCGCTTCAACACGCCCAGGTCCATCACCGGCACATGCATCTGTTTCGCCATTTCATCCCAATGGCGCATGCGCAAGCTCACGGCGCACAACGGGTCCTGCTCGAATGCATCGGCTTCGGTTTCAGTCATCACCCCACCCTGATATCCCAGGGTCCGGCGACTGGCTTCGCTCAAGCGCTCGTAGTACCCGGGCTCCCTCAATGTCAGATATCGCTTGGCCTGGACGTGATACTCCACCAGCCGTGCCATGCGCTCACTGAAGCCCGCCCGACGCAAATAGTCAGCGCCCAGCCGCTCATGGCTGACCACACCGAAGCCGTCCATGTTCTCGGTGCTTTCGCCGCAAATATGCCCGATGTCATGGAAGAACGCGGCGAGCACCACTTCATCATCGAAACCTTCGGCCATCGCCAGCTCGGCGGCCTGGGACATGTGCTCGATCTGCGACACCGGCTCGCCGATGTAATCGTCGGTGCCGAAGCGTTCGTACAGCCCGAATACCTCAGTAATCACCTGCTCGTTGCGGCCCATCGGAAATTCCCCCATCAGTGAAGTTTGTGGTGAAGGGTAGACCGCTATCGCTGCGATGCGGCGACCCGACAAGCCAGCTCCCACAGGGTTCACGGTGGGGCTTGCCAGCGATGGCAGCCTGACAACCGACCCATCTCTTTTGGATGTACCCAATCCAATGGTAGGAGCGAGCCTGCTCGCGATGGCGGCTTCACTTCAACAGGTGTGTTGACTGTTCTACCGCTATCGCGAGCAGGCTCACTCCTACAGGGGATCTTCAGTGGTTGGAAATCCCGATCACACCGGGAACCACTGTGGGAGCTGGCTTGCCAGCGATGAGGCCCTGTCAGCCGATGAAGATCTTACTTGGCCGCCACTTTCTCCGACTTGCCGTCATAGCGCTTGCGCCATTCACTCAGGATCTGGTCGCGGTTTTTCGAAGCCCAGGCAAAGTCATTCTTGATCAGGCGCTGTTCGTAGTCGGCTGGCAATTCGGTTTGCGGCTTGGCAATGCCCGGCTGCGCAAGCACCGCGAAGTTCTCCTTGTAGAGCTCCATTGCCTCAGGGCTTGCCGAGAAGTCAGCGAGTTTTTTCGCCGCTTCTTCGTGGGCAGTGCCTTTGATTACCGCCGTCGCTTCGATCTCCCAGCCCAGGCCTTCTTTCGGCAGGATGATGTCCAGCGGTGCGCCCTGGCGCTTCAACTGAACAGCCGGGTATTCGAAGGAAATACCAATCGGAAACTCACCCGCCGCCGCCAGTTTGCAAGGCTTGGAACCGGAGTGAACGTACTGGCCGATGTTCTGGTGCAGGCCGTCCATGTACGCCCAGCCCTGCTTCTCGCCGAAGGTTTGCAGCCAAGCGCTGACGTCGAGGAAACCGGTGCCGGACGACGCCGGGTTTGGCATGACGATCTTGCCTTTGTACTCAGGCTTGGTCAGGTCCTGCCAGCTCACCGGTTTGCTCAGCCCCTGCTTCTCGGCCTCGACAGTGTTGAAGCAAATGGTCGCGGCCCAGACGTCCATGCCGACCCAGGCTGGCGGGTTGGCGGCGTCGCGGTAGTTGGCGCCGATCTTGCGCAGGTCTTTCGGCGCGTAGCTTTGCAGCATACCTTGCTGATCGAGGATCGCCAGGCTTGAAGCGGCCAGGCCCCAGACGGCGTCGGCCTGCGGGCGGTCTTTTTCTGCCAGCAGCTTGGCGGTGATGATCCCGGTGGAGTCACGCACCCACTTGATCTCGACGTCCGGGTTGGCTTTTTCGAAGGCTTGCTTATAAGTCTTCAGTTGTTCGGCTTCGAGGGCGGTGTACACCGTCAACTCGGTTTTCGCCGCAAAGGCGTTCAGGCTGAAAGCGGTGAGGACAGCAGCGGCCAGGGCCATAGGCTTGAACATGATCTTTTCCTGTTTTTGAGTTGAGGGGTTGTATGGTTTCAATGGCCGGACGCGGTCTGCCGCCAGGCCTGTGAGCGGCGCAGCAAACCGCGCGAAGCCCAGGCCAGCAGCAGGGAAACGCCCGCCGAAGTGAACAGAATCAGGGTCGACATCGCCGCCGCGCCGCCGACGTTGCCGGCGTCGTCCATGTTCAGTACCGCCACTGCCGCGAGAATGGTGTCGGGGCTGTAGAGGAAGATCGCCGCCGAGACGGTGGTCATGGCCGAGACGAACAGGTAGCGCACGATGTCCAGCAGCGCCGGCAGACAAATCGGCACGGTCACGCGCCAGTAGTGGCGGTACAGCGGTGCCTTGAGCGACAGCGCGGCAGCTTCGAACTCGCCATCGAGTTGGCGCAGCGCGGTGGTGGCGGTCATTTGCGCAGTGGTCAAATAGTGAGCAATGGTGCAAACCACCAGCAAGGTCATGGTCCCGTAGAGCACATGCAGCGGGTTGCCGGTGAGGTTGAAGAAGAAGACGTAACCCAATCCTAGTACCAGACCCGGCACCGCCATCGGTACGAAACTGAGCATGCGCAGTGTCATATTCAAGCCGCGCTGGCCTTTGGTTTTTTCCATCAGATAGGCGCCGGTGAAGATCAGGACGCTACCGATCAGCGCGGTACACAAAGCCATCTTCACGCTGTTGCCGTACGCCAGCCAGCCACCGCCCGCGGTGTCATTGAACTGGTAATGGTTGAGCGACAGCGACAGGTTGTAAGGCCAGAATTTCACCAGCGAAGAGAACACCGCCATGCCGAACACCAGCAGCAATGTGGCGCAGATCAGCAGCACGACGGCCAGATAGCAGCTGTCGCGCAGCGTCGACGGCAAAGGCTTGAATACTTGGGCGCGACCGCTCATTGAATCGCCATGACGCCGACGCAACCAGGCATCGACCGCGAAGCTGAACAGCGCCGGCAGCAACAGGACCATGCCGATCAGCGCACCGCGACCGAATTGCTGTTGGCCAACCACGGCTTTGTAGGCTTCCAGCGCCAGTACCTGATAGTCGCCACCGACCACCACGGGCACACCGAAGTCGGTGATGGTCAGGGTGAACACCAGGCAGAACGCGGCGAAAACCGCCTGACGCGTCGCCGGCCAGGTGATGCTGCGAAACGCCTTTGCGGGACCGGCGCCCATGCTGGAAGCCGCATCGAACAGTCGCGCATCCGCCAGGGACAAGGCCGACAGCAGGATCATCAATGCGTGTGGGAAGGTGTAGATCACCTCACCCAGAACGATGCCCCAGAAGCCATAGATGTTGTCCGAGAGCAGGCCGCGCAACATACCCTGATTGCCGAACAGGTAAACAAGGGCGATGCCGGGCAACATCGAAGGCGCCATCAATGGCAGCAAAGAGATGCCGCGCCAGAGGCCTTTACCGGGAATCAATGTGCGTTGCAGCGCGTAGGCAAAGAGGTAGGCCAGCGGTACGACGATGGAGGCGACGCTGAGGGAAACCTTCAGGCTGTTACCGAGCAACCAGTGGAAGTTGTCGCTGGTCACCAGTTCTTGCGCAGCGAGCCAGCCACCGCCCTGCCCGGCCTCCGCGCTGAAACCACGCCAGAAGATCGCCAGCAACGGCATCAACACCGCAACGCCGAGCAACCCCAACAAGAGGACCTTGCCGCCAACCACGAAGACGCGGTCGCCCAGCTCGGCACGGGGAATCTGCCGAACCTGCTTGTGGGGCAGCGGCAGCGCGATGTTCACGCTCATCAGGCAAACACCTGCAGGCTGCGCGGCGGCAAGGCAACCATGATCTGCTGCGCGCCAAGACGTGGCATGGCTTCCGGTGCCAGCTCAGCCAACAAAGCGTGGCCCGGCAGGTGATCGAGTTCGAAGCTCATGCGGCAGCGGTTGCCAAGGAAGGTGATTTCGCGAACCTTGGCCGGGAACAGGTTTTCCTCGTGTACCAGCGGGTTGACGTTGATCGCTTCCGGGCGGCAGAACAAACGCCCCGACGTAGTCTTGGCGCTGTCATCGGCCAGACGCAAGTTCATCGCGCCAACCCGAGCGTGGCTGTCACTGCTGCGCTGAAACGGCAGCCAGTTGCCCTGACCGACGAACTCCGCCACGAACGGCGTGGCCGGGCGGTTGTAGATTTCCTGCGGCGTGGCGTACTGCTCGACCTTGCCGTTGTTCATCACGGCGATACGGTCGGCCATCAGCATGGCCTCGTCCTGATTGTGGGTCACCATCAGGGTGGTGATGCCGAGGCTGCGTTGCAGTTGGCGCAGCTCAGTGCACAGGTGCTCACGGACCCGGGCGTCGAGGGCCGACATCGGTTCGTCGAGCAGCAACAACGAAGGTGCCGGGGCCAGGGCGCGGGCCAGGGCGACGCGTTGCTGCTGGCCGCCGGACAATTGCCCCGGATATTTTTTCTCGCTGCCGCTCAGGCCGACCAGCTCCAGCATCTGCCCGACGCGCTGCCGCACTTGATCGCGGCCGCTGCCGGTCAGGCCGTAGGCAATGTTCGCTTCGACGGTGAGATTGGGGAACAGTGCGTAGGACTGGAACAGAATGCCGTAGTCCCGCGCTTGAGGTGCCAGGTGGGAAACGTCACGCTCGCCGAGATACAACTCGCCGCTGTCCTGCTTTTCCAGACCGGCAATGCAACGCAACAGGGTGGTTTTGCCGCAACCCGAAGGACCGAGCAGGCACACCAGCTCGCCTGCCGCCACGTCGAGAGACACGTTGTCCAGCGCGGTGAACGCACCAAAGCGTTTCTGTACGCCGCGCACCTTCATCGGTACGCCGGGGTTGGTCAGGGCAGTGGCGATCAAATTGTTCATGGACGGACCTCATCTGGCAGATGAAAGCCATCCTAGGGTTGCAATGAGTCCGTCATATGGCAGCCAGGCAAAAACTGCCGATAGTGGTATTCGGGAATTTGGGGTTATTGGACAAGGACTAACTTGTGCCGATCGTTCCCACGCTCTGCGTGGGAATGCCTCAACGGACGCTCCGCGTTCGGCTTCTGGGACGCGGAGCGTCCCGGGCTGCATTCCCACGCGGAGCGTGGGAACGATCATCACAGGCAATCGAGCTCTCAGGCCGGGGCCATTTCCTGCGCCAACCCCAGGAACGCCGCCGGCAGCCGTGCGTTTTTCCGCTCCTTGAGGCAGTACAGATACTCCGGCAACAACGGTGCATTCTCGATGGTCAGCACCCGCAGCTGCGGATCGTGCGGCACTTCCTGCCGGGCAATCAGGCTGATGCCGATGTTGCGCAGCACCGCTTCGCGAATCGACTCGCGACTGCCAATCTCCAGCAACGGCCCGACACTCACCCCGGCGCCAGCCAGCAATTCTTCGGTCATACGGCGGGTGGTCGAACCCGTTTCGCGCATCAACAATGTATGCCCCGCCAGTGCACTGAGCGGTACGTGATCATGTGCCGCCAGCGGGTGATTTCGATGCACCGCCAGCACCAGCGGATCGCTGCCGAGCACCCGGCGAATCAGCCGTGCATCGTCGAGCAACTGCGAGGACGCCGCGACATCGACGCGGTAGTCCTCCAGCGCTTCGAGCACCTGCTGGGAATTGCCGATTTCCACCGACACCTCCACCTGTGGCAGACGCTCGCGGAAAGTCTTCACCAGATCGAGGATGTAATACGGCGCCGTCGCGGCAATGCGCAGCGTGCCCTGCACCTGACCGCAATTGCGCAGGAAGAACTCGATGTCGGCTTCCTGCTGCATCAGCGCCTTGACCATCGGCAACAACCGCGCGCCCTCCTCGCTGACGCTCAGGCGCCGGCCGCCACGGTAGAACAACTCGACCGAATACTGACTTTCGAGATTGCGAATCTGCGTCGTCACCGTGGGCTGACTCAAACCGAGCTTTTTCGCGGCCTGGGTGATACTGCCCAGTCGGGCCACCATGTAAAACGCCTTCAGCTCGGCACTCAGCACAACCCGTCCTCATCCTTTATTTGCGCAGCAGGCGCAACCCGTTGAACACCACCAGTAAACTGACGCCCATGTCGGCGAAAACCGCCATCCACATGGTAGCGAGCCCGGCGAAGGTTACCCCAAGAAAGATCGCCTTGATCACCAATGCCAGGGCAATATTCTGCTTGAGAATGCTCGACGTCTGGCGCGACAGCTGAATGAATGCCGGGATTTTGCGCAGATCGTCGTCCATCAGGGCGACATCAGCGGTCTCGATAGCGGTATCGGTGCCTGCGGCGGCCATGGCGAAACCGATTTCGGAACGGGCCAGGGCCGGCGCATCGTTGATGCCATCACCCACCATCCCGACGTGATGCCCCTTCGCATACAGCGCTTCAATCGCCTGTAACTTGTCGGTGGGCAACAGATCGCCCCTGGCCTCGTCGATACCGACTTGCGCTGCGATCGCCTGCGCGGTGTGCACGTTATCGCCGGTGAGCATCAAGGTCTTGATGCCCAACTCATGCAACTGGCGGATCGCTTCGCGGCTGGATTCCTTCACCGTGTCAGCCACGGCGAACAGCGCCAATGGGCCGGACTGATCGAGCAGCAGCACCACCGACTTGCCCTGTTTCTCGAGGGCGGACAGTTTCTCTTCCAGCGCAGGAGAACACAGGCCGAGGTCTTCAACCAGACGATGGTTGCCCAAATGGTACAGCTGGCCATTGATTTCGCCGCGCACCCCGCGCCCGCCCAGTGCTTCGAAGTTATCCACAACAAGTGGGGCCAATTGTTTATCCACAGCCGCGTTGGCGATCGCCAGCGATACCGGGTGATCCGAACGGCCGGCCAGCGCCGCGGCAATCGCCGGCGCCGATGCATCGGCGGTGGGGTCCAGCGACAGGTAATCGGTTTGTACCGGTTTGCCATGGGTGATGGTGCCGGTCTTGTCCAAAGCAAGGTAGTCGAGCTTGTAGCCGCCCTCCAGGTAAACCCCGCCTTTCACCAGAATACCTTTGCGGGCCGCGGCAGCGAGACCGCTGACGATGGTCACCGGTGTGGAGATCACCAGGGCACAAGGGCAAGCGACGACCAACAACACCAGGGCGCGGTAGATCCAGTCGAACCACAGCGCATTCATGAACAGTGGAGGAATGACTGCGACCGCCAACGCCAGGATGAACACCGCCGGCGTATAGATTTTCGAGAACGTATCGACGAAGCGCTGGGTCGGCGCCCGTGCGCCCTGGGCCTGCTCGACAGCGTGGATGATTCGCGCCAGGGTCGAGTTGTTTGCTGCCGCCGTCACGGCGTATTCCAGGGAACCGGCCTGGTTGATGGTGCCGGCGAACACTTTGTCGCCAATGGTTTTTTCCACGGGCAGGCTTTCACCGGTAATCGGCGCCTGATCAATGCTCGAGTTACCCGCGAGCACTTCGCCATCCAGCGCGATGCGCTCACCGGGACGCACCCGTACCCGGGCACCGAGATCGATAGCCTTCACATCCTGCGTGACCCAAGTGCCGTCAGCCTGCAACACCGTCGCTTGTTCCGGCGTCATCTGCATCAAGCCACTGATGGCATTGCGCGCGCGGTCGAGGGATTTGGCTTCGATCAACTCCGCCACGGTGAACAGGAACATCACCATGGCCGCTTCCGGCCATTGCCCGATAAGGATTGCACCCGTCACCGCGATGCTCATCAACGCGTTGATGTTCAGGTTGAAGTTCTTCAGGGCGATCCAGCCCTTTTTATAGGTGCCCAGGCCGCCGCTGAGGATCGAGATCAGGGCAATGACCGCCACCACCCAGTTCGGAGCGGCGGCGGTGAAGTGGATGACTTCCGCCACCAATGCGCCAACGCCGGACAATGCCAGCGGCCACCAGGACTTCTTCTCGGGTGCCGACGCCGGCGCTTCGGCGCCTTGCTCCAGGGGCTCGGCGTGCATGCCGAGGGCTTTGATGGCGTCGACAATCGGCGCAGTGCTGGCCAGATTATGGGTGACGCCCAGCACCCGGTTGATCAAATTGAACTCCAGCTGCTGCACGCCGGTCAGTTTTCCCAGCTTATTTTGAATCAGCGATTGCTCGGTCGGGCAATCCATGGCCTCAATACGGAAACTACTCAGCCGCGCATCGGCACTTGGCGCTTCGGTCAACGGAATCAGCGTGGGCTCGCTTGCTTTCGGTGCGCAACAGGATTCACCATGGCCGCCATGTAAATGTTTGGCCACGGGCTTAAGCTTGCTGCTGCAGCAAGTGTCTTCGGGTTTGTGGCTGTGCAGGGAATCGCTCATGGGTCGTGTCCATAAAAGTACCTGTTGCCAAGTAAAGACCCTGTAGCCACTATAGGGTCAAGCACCCTTTTTGGAGATCCTCGTCATGAAGATCGGAGAGTTGGCGAAACTCACGGATTGCGCCGTGGAAACGATCCGCTATTACGAGCGCGAAAACCTGCTGCCGGAACCGGCCCGCAGCGACGGCAACTACCGCGTCTACACTCAGGCCCACGCCGAGCGCCTGACCTTCATCCGTAATTGCCGCACTCTCGACATGACCCTCGAAGAGATCCGCAGCCTGCTGGCCTTTCGTGACAGTCCGCAGGACCAGTGCGAAAGCGTCAACGCGCTGATCGACGAGCATATCCACCACGTGAAGGCACGGATCGACGGTTTGCTGGCGTTGCAGGCGCAACTGCTCGACCTGCGTCAACGTTGTGGCGAAGGGCCGGAGGTCGATCAATGCGGGATCTTGCAGCGATTGGAAGTCAGTGGCGGGGTCGTGGCGACGGAAGTGGAACACTCCCACGTGGGCCGCAGTCACGGCCATTGAGGACGCCTTCGCGCTGATCGTTCCCACGCTCTGCGTGGGAATGCCGCCATGGACGCTCCGCGTCCACTGTGACGCAGAGCGTCACGGGATGCGTTCCCACGCAGAGCGTGGGAACAATCAACGACGATCAAGCCGTGCCTGAATCAGACCGCCATCGGCGCGGTCATTGGCGCGTGGTGCTCGTAGCCTTCCAGCGAAAAATCGCTCGGTTCCACCAGCTCCAGCCACTCCGGCTGATACACACCGGTCTTGGCAAATTCCGGCACACGATCACTGATCACCAGTTTCGGCATCGGGAACGGCTCGCGCTTGAGCTGTTCGTTGAGCATGTCCAGGTGATTTTCGTAGACGTGGGCATCACCGATGAAATAGGTGAACCAACGCGGCGTATAGCCGGTCAGGCGGCCGATCAGGCTCAGCAGCGCGGCACCTTCGGTGAGGTTGAACGGTGTGCCCAGGCCCAGGTCGTTGGAGCGGATGTAGAGGGTCAGAGAAATCTCTTTGGTCTCGACATTCGGGTGGAACTGGTAAAGCAGGTGGCACGGCGGCAACGCCATTTCATCCAGCTGGGCGCAATTCCAGCCGTGGAACAGAATCCGGCGGCTGCCCGGGTCCTTGATGATGGTGTCGATGCACTGACGAACCTGATCGATGGCTTTGTACAGCACCACGTAGGCCTGGCCATTCTCTTCACCTTCGGCGATCTGGCGGTAACCCTGGCTCAGGGTCTGCTCGATCGCGGCAGGATTGCTGAGCGGGATCTGCTTGTACGCCGGCCATTTACGCCATTGCACGCCATAAATTTCACCAAGATCGTCTTCACCCTGACGGAACGGGTTGGCCAGCCACTGGGCGTTTTCGTTGGCATTCTGATCCCAGACCTTGCAGCCCAAGGCACGGAATTCAGCGGCGTTGTTCACCCCGCGCAGAAAACCGCACATCTCGCCAATGGCGGATTTGAATGCCATCTTGCGCGTGGTGATCGCCGGGAAGCCTTCCTGCAAGTCATAACGCAGCATGGCACCCGGAAAACTGATGGTGTTCACGCCGGTACGGTTGGCCTGTTTGGTGCCGTTCTTGATGACGTGGGCGACCAGTTCGAGATATTGCTTCATGAATTACCTGTGTCCTTGAAGCCGGGGCCGAAGCCCCGGCATTCGAATTTATACCGCTGCTGCTGGTGTCGCCGGGGCGCGGTGATACGCCAGCCAGATCAGGAACAGCCCGCCGAGGATCATCGGCACGCACAGCACCTGCCCCATGGTCAGCCAGTTCCAGGCCAGATAGCCCAGTTGCGCGTCCGGCACGCGGACGAATTCGACGATGAAACGGAAGATCCCGTAGAACAGCGCGAACATGCCCGATACCGCCATGGTCGGCCGCGGCTTGCGCGAGAACAGCCACAGGATCAGGAACAGTGCCACGCCTTCGAGTGCGAACTGGTACAGCTGCGACGGGTGGCGCGCCAGTTGCGCCGGGTCGGTCGGGAAGACCATGGCCCACGGAACGTCGGTCGCCTTGCCCCACAACTCGGCGTTGATGAAGTTGCCGATGCGCCCGGCACCCAGACCAATCGGCACCATCGGCGCAACGAAGTCCATCAACTGGAAGAACGACTTGTTGTTCTTTTTACCGAACCACAACGCCGCCAGCATCACGCCGATGAAACCACCGTGGAACGACATGCCGCCCTTCCACACTTCGAAGATCAGCGTCGGGTTGGCCAGATAGGCGCCCAGATCGTAGAACAGCACATAACCCAGGCGCCCGCCGACAATCACCCCCATCGACATCCAGAACACCATGTCGGAGAGTTTTTCCTTGGTCCAGGTCGGGTCGAAGCGGTTCAACCGGCGCGACGCCAGCCACCAGGCGCCACCGATGCCGATCAGGTACATCAGACCGTACCAATGAATTTTCAGCGGACCGATGGCCAGGGCCACCGGGTCGATCTGCGGGTAAGGCAGCATTGCGACTCCTCATGAGTTCAAATCAATTCCCGGGCGACGCTGCCACCTCAGGATTAAGCCAGGATTGTGCCGGACGTCAGAGCAGGAAACTCAAACCAACGCAGAACAGCAAAGCGGCAAACAGTCTTTTCAGCAACTTCGGCGACAGCCTGTGGGCCAGTCGCGCGCCGAGACGGGCGAAGACCATGCTGGTCAGGGCAATACCCAACAGCGCCGGTAAATAAATAAAACCCAGACTATGAGCCGGTAACAGCGGATCGTGCCAGCCCAGAATCATGAAACTTAATGCACTTGCCAAAGCGATTGGCAGGCCACAGGCCGACGACGTGGCAACGGCTTGCTGCATCGGCACGCTGCGCCAGGTCAAAAACGGCACGGTCAATGAGCCGCCGCCAATGCCGAAAATCGCCGAGGCCCAACCGATCACGCTACCGGCCACGGTCAGACCGAGTTTACCCGGCACCGTTCGGCTGGCCTTGGGTTTGACGTCCAGCGCCAGTTGCGCGGCAATCACCAGGGCAAAAACACCGATGATTTTTTGCAGGTTGGGTCCGGAGATCGCTTCGGCGGTCAGCGCGCCGAAACCGGCGCCGATCAGGATGCCGACGGTCATCCAGACGAAAATTGGCCAGCGCACGGCCCCGCGGCGGTGATGCTCACGCACCGCATTCACCGAGGTGAAGATGATCGTCGCCAGCGAAGTCCCCACGGCGAGGTGGGTCAGAATCGATGCGTCGAATCCCTGCAAGGTAAAACTGAACACCAGCACCGGGACAATGATGATGCCACCGCCCACGCCGAACAATCCGGCCAACACCCCGGCACAGGCGCCGAGCGCCAGATAGAGCAGAAATTCCATGTCGCTTCCCCACCCAACCCCAAAACCGGAGCGGCATGGTAACGGATGCATGGCATCGGGCTCCACTGGATGGCGATGGATACCCGCACGTCGACTGCGTAGAGTGGGCAAAAAACACACAAGGATCACCTTATGTGCCTGATTGTTTTTGCCTGGCGGCCGGACCATGCCCAGCCGCTTATCGTGGCGGCCAACCGCGACGAATTCTACGCCCGTCCCAGCCTGCCGCTGGCGCAATGGCCTGAAGCGCCTCATGTCTACGCCGGCCGCGACCTGGAGGCTGGCGGCACGTGGCTCGGTGTTGGCGCCAACGGCCGCTTTGCGGCGCTGACCAATATTCGTGATCCGCATCGGCCACCGGGGCGCAAATCCCGGGGTGAGCTGGTGGCGGGATTTCTCAGCGGCGACGTTTCGATTGATGACTATTTGACCGACGTTGTCGCACGTTCGCCGGAATATGGCGGGTTCAACCTGCTGGTCGGCAACAAAAATGAACTGTGGCACTTCAATGCCCGGGCAACGGAAGCCGTGATGCTGCCGCCTGGGGTTTATGGTCTGTCGAATGCCGGGCTGGATACACCGTGGCCGAAATTGCTTCGGGCCAAGGCAGCGCTGAGTCAAGTGCTGGACGAGCCACAACCGGAGGCACTGCTGGCGCTATTGAACGATGCGCAGACCGCTCCGTTTAACGAATTGCCGGATACCGGGGTCGGATTGGCGACCGAGACGTTGTTGTCGAGCGTGTTTATTGCCAGCCAGAGTTATGGAACACGGGCGAGTACGGCGCTGATCGTGCAGGCGGATGGGTCGCGGCATGTGGTCGAAAGGAGTTTCGGGCCATTTGGCGGGCATCTGGGGGAGGTAGAGGTCAGGGTTTGAAGCTCGGGCGATTAATTGTGGCGAGGGAGCTTGCTCCCGCTGGAGTGCGAAGCGCTCCCGATCCGGCCAATGCGTTCTTTCAGAAAAATCGCATCGGCCGGATTACGACAGCTTCGCAGCCGAACGGGAGCAAGCTCCCTCGCCACAGGCCATCAACCTTTTAGAGGGCTTTGACCGCCGCCGGATTGATCATCCGCGCCAACCCGAGGTTCTTCAGCGCCAGTTGCAATGAACTGTGGATAACTTGCGGGTTATCGATGGTCATCAGTTCGGCGAGCAATTCCTTGGCCTTGCTCAGGTTGATCTGACGCAGCATCCACTTCACCTTCGGCAGGTTGGTGGCGTTCATCGACAGGCTGTCGAAACCCATCGCCATCAACAGCACCGCCGCCGCCGGATCACCGGCCATCTCGCCGCAGATACTCACCGTCTTGCCTTCGGCATGGGCGTCACGCACCACGTTTTGCAGGGCTTGCAGCACGGCCGGGTGCAAGTAGTCGTAGAGATCGGCGACCCGCGGGTTGTTGCGGTCCACGGCCAACAGGTACTGAGTCAGGTCGTTGGAACCGACCGACAGAAAGTCCACCTGCCGCGCCAATTCCCGGGTCTGGTACACCGCCGCCGGAATTTCGATCATCACCCCCACCGGCGGCATCGGCACGTCGGTGCCTTCGTCGCGCACTTCACCCCAGGCCCGGTGGATCAGGTGCAGGGCTTCTTCGAGTTCGTGGGTACCGGAGATCATCGGCAGCAGAATGCGCAGGTTGTTCAAGCCTTCACTGGCCTTGAGCATGGCGCGGGTCTGCACCAGGAAGATTTCCGGGTGATCGAGGGTGACGCGAATTCCGCGCCAGCCGAGGAACGGGTTGTCTTCCTTGATCGGGAAGTACGACAGCGCCTTGTCACCGCCAATGTCCAGGCTGCGCATGGTCACCGGTTGCGGATGGAACGCGGCGAGTTGCTCGCGATAGATCGCCAGTTGTTCCTTTTCGCTGGGGAAGCGCTGGTTGATCATGAACGGCACTTCGGTGCGGTACAAGCCAACGCCTTCGGCACCGCGTTTCTGTGCGCGCGCCACGTCCGCCAACAGGCCGGTGTTGACCCACAACGGCATGCGATGACCATCGACCGTGACGCACGGCAAATCACGCAATGCATCGAGGCCCAGGGCCAGCTGTTTCTCTTCCTCCACCACTTCGGCGAACTGCTTGCGCAGCACGTCGCTGGGGTTGGTGTAGACCTCGCCGCGGTGACCGTCGACGATCATGCCGATGCCGTCGACCTTGGAATACGGCAGGTCGACCAGGCCCATCACCGTCGGAATGCCCATGGCCCGAGCAAGAATCGCGACGTGGGAGTTGCCCGAACCGAGTACCGATACCAGACCCACCAATTTGTCTTCAGGCACCTCGCCGAGCATTGCCGGCGTCAGTTCCTCGCTGACCAGAATGGTGTTGTCGGGGTAGACCAGGGTTTGCTGGCGCTCTTCCTGCAAATAGGCGAGCAGGCGGCGACCAAGGTCCTTGACGTCCGATGCGCGCTCACGCAGGTAGGCATCGTCCATCAGTTCGAAGCGGTTGACGTGATCGGTGACCACCTGACGCAAGGCGCCCTGGGCCCACTGACCGGTCTTGATCACCGTGGTGACTTCGCTGCCCAGCGCGGCATCGTCGAGCATCATCAGGTAGACGTCGAACAACGCTCGCTCTTCCGGGCGCAACTGCGTGGCCAGCTTGGCTGACAAGGCGCGCATGTCGGCGCGCACGCCTTCGATGGCGGTCTTGAACAGCCCGAGTTCAGCTTCGATATCGGTGATGGTCTTGTCGGGCACCACGTCCAGGTCGGCCGGTGGCAACATGACCACCGCCGTACCGACCGCCGCCCCCGGCGAACCCGGGACGCCGACGAACTTGGCTTCCTGGATGCCCTTGCCCTGACGGCCCAGGCCACGGATCGAACCGGTCGCCTCGGCGTGAGCGATAACGCCGGCAAGCTGCGCGCTCATGGTCACGAGGAAGGCTTCTTCACCTTCGTCGA
>NZ_RCOE01000009.1:0-24312 GCF_004321495.1 Pseudomonas sp. Sample_10 | reverse complement strand
AAGTTCCTCCGTAGCTAATGAACGGCAACGGCACCCCCACGACCGGCAACAGGCCGCTGACCATACCGATATTGACGAAAACATAAACAAAAAACGTCATGGTCAGCGCGCCGGCCAGCAACTTGCCGAACAATGTCTGGGCCTGGGCGGTAATCACCAGCCCGCGCCCGATCAACAGCAGGTAGATCAACAACAGCGCGCAAATGCCCACCAGACCGAACTCTTCGCCCATGACCGCAATGATGAAGTCGGTATGGCTTTCCGGGAGAAAGTCCAGGTGCGACTGGGTGCCCAATAGCCACCCCTTGCCGAACACGCCGCCGGAACCGATGGCGGCCTTCGACTGAATGATGTTCCAGCCAGTGCCCAGCGGATCACTCTCAGGGTCGAGGAACGTCAGGACCCGCTGCTTCTGGTAATCGTGCATGACGAAGAACCACATGGCGATGGCCACGGGCACCGTTGCGGCCAGTACGCTGAGAATCCAGCGCCAGCGCAGGCCACCCATGAACAGCACGAATGCACCACCGGCCAGGATCAGCAGCGAGGTGCCGAGGTCCGGTTGCCGCACAATCAAAATGAACGGCACGCCGATCAGCATCAGGCTGACGCCCACGTGTTTAAGCTGCGGTGGCAGACTGCGTTTGGACAGATACCAGGCGATAGTCGCCGGCATCAGGATTTTCATGAACTCCGAGGGCTGGAAGCGGATCACCCCGGGAATATTGATCCAGCGTGTCGCGCCCATGGCGTTGTGGCCCATGATGTCCACCACCAGCAGCAGCATCACGCCGACCACGTAGCCCAGCGGCACCCAACGCGCCATGAATCGCGGTTCGAATTGGGCGATGACGATCATCGCCACCAGGCCAATACCGAACGAGGTGGCTTGTTTGCCCAGCAGATCCCAACTTTTGCCACTGGCCGAATACAGCACGAACAGGCTGCCGGCGGCGAGGGTCAGCAACAGGATCAGCAAAGGGCCGTCGATGTGCATGCGTTGCAACAACGTCGCCCGGCGACGCATCACATCCTCGCTGGAAAGCATGCGATCGAAATTATTCTTCACGGGCCGTAGCCTCCGCGCTGATAGGACTGGCGTATTCGGCTTTCAGATGACCGCTCTCATCGAGCAACCAGGCGTCCATGACTTGACGCACCACGGGCGCTGCCACGCCGGAGCCGGACTCGCCGTTCTCCACCATCACCGACACCACGATTTTCGGGTCGTCGGCCGGCGCAAAGCCGACGAACAAAGCGTGGTCACGGTGGCGCTCCTGAACCTTGGAGCGGTCGTACTTCTCGCCTTGCTTGATCGCCACCACCTGGGCCGTACCGCTCTTGCCGGCGATCCGGTACTGCGCACCGATCGAAGCCTTGCGCGCGGTGCCCCGGGCGCCATGCATGACCTGCTGCATGCCGTGGTTGACCTTGGTCCAGTCCGACGGGTCGCGCAGGATAATGTCCGGCATGGGATTTTCATCCACCGGCTTCGCGCCTTCGATGGTCTTGGCCAGATGCGGGCGATTCCAGATGCCTTTGTTGGCCACCAGCGCGGTGGCCTGGGCCAACTGCAACGGCGTCGATTGCATATAGCCCTGACCGATCCCGAGAATCAGCGTTTCGCCCGGATACCATGCCTGACGGCGGGTCGCACGCTTCCACTCGCGGGACGGCATCAAGCCAGGCGACTCTTCGAACATGTCCAGAGAGACTTTCTGGCCGATGCCGAACTTGGTCATGTAGGCCGACAGCCGATCGATCCCCAGCTTGTGCGCCAGGTCATAGAAGTAGGTGTCGTTGGAACGCATGATCGCCGTATCGAGGTCGACGAAGCCGTCGCCGGTGCGGTTCCAGTTGCGATACTTGTGGTCGTAGTTGGGCAGCATGTAGTAGCCCGGATCGAATACCCGGCTCGACGCTGTCACCACGCCCGCGTCAAGACCGGCAATCGCCACCGCTGGCTTGATCGTCGATCCAGGTGGATACAGGCCGCGCAGAACGCGGTTGAACAACGGCCGGTCGATGGAATCGCGCAGTTCGGAATAGGCCTTGAAGCTGATGCCGGTGACGAACAGGTTCGGATCGAAACTCGGCTGGCTGACCATCGCCAGCACTTCACCGGTTTTCGGGTCCAGCGCCACGACAGCGCCGCGCCGCCCGCCGAGCGCGGCTTCAGCGGCTTCCTGCAACTTGATGTCCAGGCTCAGCACGATGTCCTTGCCGGGAATCGGATCGGTACGCTTGAGTACCCGCAAAACGCGGCCCCGAGCGTTGGTTTCGACTTCTTCGTAACCCACCTGGCCGTGCAGTTCGGGCTCGTAAAAGCGTTCGATACCGGTTTTGCCGATGTGATGGGTGCCGCTGTAATTGACCGGGTCGAGGGTCTTGAGCTCTTTCTCGTTGATCCGCCCCATGTAACCCACCGAGTGCGCAAAGTGCGCGCCCTGCGGATAGTGGCGAACCAGTTGCGCCACCACTTCCACGCCCGGCAGGCGGAACTGGTTGACGGCGATCCGGGCAATCTGTTCTTCGGTCAGCTCAAACAGGATCGGCACCGGCTCGAACGGCCGACGTCCCTGACGCATGCGCTTTTCGAAAATCACCCGGTCCTCGGGCGTCATCTCCAATACTTCGACGATGACGTCGAGCACTTGCTGCCAGTCGCCGGACCGCTCGCGGGTCATGCTCAGGCTGAAACTCGGCCGGTTGTCGGCGATCACCACGCCGTTGCGGTCGAAAATCAAGCCGCGAGTCGGCGGAATCGGTTGTACGTGGACGCGGTTGTTTTCCGACAGGGTCGAGTGGTAGTCGTACTGGATCACCTGAAGGAAATACAGACGCGCGATCAGCACGCCAATCAGCACCACCACGGCAATTGCCCCGAACACGACGCGGCCACGCACCAGACGGGCGTCTTTTTCGTGGTCCTTGATGCGGATCGGCTGAGGCATGAGGGCAGAACTACTTGTGGTAAGGGTGGCCGGACAGAACTGTCCAGGCACGATACAGCTGTTCGCCGATGAGGATGCGCACCAACGGATGCGGCAACGTCAACGGCGAGAGCGACCAACGCTGATCGGCGCGGGCACAGACTTCCGGCGCCAGCCCCTCTGGGCCACCGACCATGAAATTGACAGTGCGCGAGTCCAGCCGCCAGCGATCGAGTTCCACCGCCAGTTGCTCGGTACTCCAGGGCTTGCCGTGGACTTCGAGGGTGACAATACGCTCGTTCGGCCCGACCTTGGCCAGCATGGCTTCGCCTTCCTGACGGATAAAGCGCGCCACGTCGGCGTTCTTGCCGCGGGTGTTGAGCGGAATTTCCACCAGTTCCAGCGCCAGCTCGGACGGAAGACGCTTGGCATATTCATGCCAGCCTTCTTCCACCCACTTGGGCATGCGGGAACCGACGGCGATCAGTCGCAGTCGCACAGCCGTTCCTTATTCCTGGTCTTTGTTGAGCTTGTTGAAATGCTCGTGACCAACTTCAGGGCTGTGGTGTTTGCCGTCGGCGGCACGGCTCTGCTCGGCGCCTTTCCACAGGCGCTCCAGGTCGTAGAACTGACGGGCGTTGGAGGTCATCATGTGGACGATCACGTCGTCCATGTCCAGCAGCACCCAGTCGCTGTCGCCCTTGCCTTCTTCACCCAGCGGCTTGATGCCCAGGGCTTTGACGGCTTCGCGAACCTTGTCCAGCATCGCGCCGATCTGGCGGTTGGAGGTACCGGTGGCGATGATCATGTAGTCGGTGATGCTCTGCTTGTCGCGAACGTCGATGACCAGAACGTCCTGGGCCTTGACGTCTTCCAGGGCCGCTACCGCGATCTTGACCAGTTCGTCGCCTTTAGGCGGCTCGGCAGCCAGGACTTTTTCAGGCAGCGGGGCACTCTTGAACGTGCCTTTGCGCTTAACTTTGTTTACTTCGTTGTTCGTCATAAAAAACTCGTTTTGCTCGTTTGTTCGGGCGCTTCAATACACGTTGTTGCCACGTGCCTTGAGGCACTCCTATTCAGTTCGACGCACGGTAGAGTCCGTGCGCATCGATGTAGGCCAGGACCGCGTCGGGCACCAGGAAACGTACCGACTTACCGCTGGCCAGCAGTTGACGGATCTGGGTGGCGGATACCGCGAGCGGTGTCTGCCAGACGAATGCAATCTGTCCGCTCGGCCCTTTGAGGGCCAGCGGGTCGCTCACCGAGCGCGCTGCCAGCAGGTTGCGCAAGGCATCCGGCGGTTCGCTGTCGGCATCCGGGCGTTGCAACACCAGGATATGGCAATGCTGGAGCAACTCTTCCCAGCGGTGCCAAGTGGGCAGGCCGCAAAATGCGTCCCAGCCCAAAAGCAGAAAAACCTGGGTCTCGGCGGCCATTTCGGCACGCATCAACTCCAGGGTATCAATGGTGTAGGACGGTTTGTCCCGCTGCAATTCGCGGGCGTCCACCACCAACGGTGCCACACCGGCCACCGCGCACTCGACCATCGCCAGACGGTCCTTCGCCGACACCTGCGGCGTATTCCGATGGGGCGGCCTGGCACTCGGTGTCAGGCGCAGCTCATCGAGGCCCAGGGTCTCGGCAACTTCCAGCGCACCGCGCAAATGACCGATGTGCACCGGGTCGAACGTTCCACCCAGCACGCCAATACGGCGAGGCACTGGCTCGCTGACGGTCGACGGGGCTGACGGGTCGAAGTCGCCCAAGTCAGACCGGCTCCTGCCCGCGCAACTGGCCATCACCGACCACGATGTACTTCTCGCAGGTCAGTCCTTCGAGGCCGACCGGGCCGCGGGCGTGCAGCTTATCAGTAGAAATGCCGATCTCGGCACCCAATCCGTATTCGAAGCCATCGGCAAAGCAGGTCGGAGTGTTGATCATCACCGACGACGAATCGACTTCAGCCACGAAACGCCGGGTGTCGCCCTGGTGTTCGCTGACAATCGAATCGGTGTGGTGCGAGCCGTAATGGTTGATGTGCTCGATAGCCTGTTCCAGCCCGTCGACCACGCGGATCGACAGGATCGCGTCGAGGTACTCGGTACTCCAGTCATCGCGGGTGGCCGGCACGGCATCGATGATTGCCCGGGTGCGTTCACAGCCACGCAGCTCGACGCCTTTCTCGCGGAACTGGGCCGCCATCACCGGCAGAAAATCTTTGGCGACGGTTTGGTCGACGAGCAGCGTTTCCATGGCACCGCAGATGCCGTAACGGTAGGTTTTGGCGTTGAACGCGATGCGCTGGGCCTTCGCCAGGTCGGCGTGTTCGCTGACGTAAACGTGGCAAATGCCGTCCAGGTGTTTGATCACTGGCACGCGAGCATCTCGACTGACGCGCTCGATCAGGCCGCGACCGCCGCGAGGCACGATGACATCGACGTATTCAGGCATGGTGATCAGCGCGCCGACGGCGGCACGGTCAGTGGTTTCGACCACTTGCACCACCGCGGCCGGCAATTCGGCCTCTGCCAGTCCGCGCTGGATGCAGGCAGCGATGGCACGATTGGAATGAATGGCCTCCGACCCGCCACGCAGAATGGTCGCGTTGCCGGATTTCAGGCACAGGCTGGCGGCATCGATGGTGACGTTCGGACGGGATTCGTAAATGATCCCGATGACGCCCAAGGGCACGCGCATCTTGCCGACCTGGATACCCGACGGACGGAAACTCATGTCACGGATCGCTCCGACCGGGTCCGGCAGCGCGGCCACCTGGCGCAAACCGACGATCATGCTGTCAATACGCGCCGGCGTCAGCGCCAGGCGTTCAAGCAAAGCCGGTTCAAGACCGTTGGCGCGGCCGGCTGCCAAGTCCAGCTCATTGGCTGCGGTCAACTCGGCGCGGGCGGCGTCCAGTGCGTTGGCGGCGGCCTGCAAGGCGCGGTTTTTCTGCGCAGTGCTGGCGCGGCCAATCACGCGGGAAGCTTCGCGGGCGGCGCGACCCAAGCGGGTCATGTAGTCAAGAACGGACTCAGTCATGGTCTGGGCGTGGTCTTTTCTAAGGTCTTGGTAAAGAGTAAAGCGGCAGATTATAGCTGTCGTGCCTCCTGACTAACAGCGGTGACGGGCGGATGGTCGAAATGGAGAGCAAATTGCCGACGTTCAGCCGGGATTAAGCTGCAAATTGTTATCATCACCACTCAATCAGCCCTGATAAACACTGTTCATCATGTCCAATCTGACTGTCCGAACGTCCGCCATGAGCCTGCCCACGGGCCTTGCGGACGCATTTTTCGACCGCGACGCGCAAATTCTTGCCCGGGACCTGCTCGGGAAAGTCATTCGGCATCGGGTCGACGGACTGTGGCTCAGCGCAAGGATCATTGAAACCGAAGCCTATTACTGCGCCGAAAAAGGCAGTCATGCGTCGCTCGGCTACACAGAAAAACGTAAGGCTTTGTTTCTGGATGGCGGTCACATTTATATGTATTACGCCCGGGGTGGCGACTCCCTGAACTTCAGCGCCCAAGGTCCGGGCAACGCAGTGCTGATCAAATCGGCTTACCCGTGGGTCGACGACGTGAGCGGCCCGGCGAGCCTGGCGCAGATGCTGTTGAACAACCCCGACGCCCGGGGCCGCCCTCGCCCACCGCAAAAGCTCTGCGCCGGGCAAACCCTGCTGTGCAAGTCGTTGGGGCTGAAGGTACCGGTCTGGGATGCCAAGCGCTTCGACCACGAGGTGCTGCTGGTTGAAGATGTCGGCCAGTCCCCTGCCCACGTTATCCAGACCACGCGCCTGGGCATCCCCCATGGACGAGATGAACATCTGATGTACCGCTTTGTCGACTCGGCCTACGCTGCCTGGTGCACACGGAACCCGCTGCGACGGGGTCAGGTCGAAGGGCGCGACTATTTTATGCTGGGCTGAATGCTGACCAACACTGACTCCTGTGGGAGCGGGTGTATTCAGAGTGATGTGTTCTCAACAGGATCAACTGAACATTCAATGGAGTTGTCTTTATGGGCCAATGGCTCGATAGCGTGACCGGTTGGCTGACGGTCAACCCGCAATGGCTGGCGGCGGCGGTTTTCATCGTGGCCTTTGTCGAATGCCTGGCGATTGCCGGCCTGATCGTGCCCGGCACGGTGTTGCTGTTTGCCGTCGCGGTACTGGCAGGCAGTGGGGCGTTGTCGCTGAGTGAAACGCTATTGCTGGGCTTCCTCGCCGGCGTGTTGGGCGATGTGGTGTCGTATTTCCTGGGGCGCCACTTCCACCAGAACATCCGGCGCCTGCCAGGCTTGCGTCATCACCCCGAGTGGATCGCAGGGGCGGAGTCATACTTCCAGCGCTACGGCATCGCCAGCCTGTTGGTCGGACGCTTTATCGGCCCGTTGCGCCCGATGCTGCCGATGGTAGCCGGCATGTTCGACATGCCCTTCCCGCGTTTCTTCGCCGTCAGCCTGTTGGCTGGCGCGGGCTGGTCGGTGGCGTATCTGCTGCCGGGTTGGGCCACCGGGGCAGCGATCCGCCTGCCGCTGCCTGAAGGTTTCTGGCCTGAGGCCGGGATCGTCGCCGGCGCCATCGCCGTGATGGTCGGATTGAGTGCAACCAGCAGTTTGCGCCGACATCGCAACGCCACCGTTTTCATTACCGGGATGAGCCTGCTGATTCTCGCCGGGCTGTTCGTCGGTTATCCACACCTGACCGCGCTGGATCAAGGCGTGATGGCCCTGGTGCAGGAGCATCGCAAACCCGCACTCGATGAAGTGGCCGTCGTCCTCACGCTGATCGGCGAATTCCACATCATGCTGCTGTTCAGTGCCTTGCTGGTGGCGCTGCTGCTGATCACCCGACAATGGCGCCAGGCGATATTCGCTTGCGGCACGTTGCTGTGCACTGCGCTGGCCAATACCGTGACCAAAGGCTTTTTCGCCCGCGTGCGGCCGGAAGTGCTGAGCGATCCCCTGACCAGCTACAGCATGCCCAGCGGTCATGCATCCGGCGCATTTGCGCTGTTCCTGACTCTGGCCGTGCTGGCGGGGCGCGGACAACCGCCACGGATGCGTCTGACCTGGTTGCTGGTGGCTTGTTTGCCAGCACTGGCAATTGCCCTGTCGCGGGTTTATCTCGGCGCGCACTGGCCAACCGATGTATTGGCCGGTGCGATGCTGGCGGCCTGCGTCTGCGCGGCCAGCCTGTGGCTGAGCCAGCGCAAGGTTCAACTCAATTCCATGCCACCGAAGGTCTGGTGGCTGATCTTGCCGTCGCTGGTGGCTCTGTTCGGGTTCTTTGTGTTGCGGCATTTGCCGCATACGATGCTGCGGTACGCCTATTAACCAGCCTCAGGCAAACAGCTCGCCCTGCAACTCGTCCAGCAGCGCCTGGATCGCATCCAGCCGCTGTTGCGGATCATCGAGTTGCAGCAGGTCGATCTTGTCCAGTTCGGCGAACGGCAACAGGTAAGCCAGCTGATTGGCCAGCGATTGCTGACCGGTCGCTTCGGTTCCCATGTTCAGCGCTTCGACCATCGGGTGTTCAGCCAAGGCCTTGAGCAATGCCACCAGATCGGCATCCTCGTCCTGCAGCGGCTGTTCCGGCTCCTCGTCGAGCCACTCGACCTCTGCCACGATCAACTGATCACGTTGCAGTTCGGTGCGCAGAATGTTGAAGCGCCGGCCACCCTGAACCCGAATCCCCAACAGACCATTGTCCTGTGTCTTGAAATCGGTGATCAGCGCCTCACACCCCACCAGCGCGTACCCCGCCGGAGCGATGCCGACTTCTTCGCCCTCCAGGATGCAGACCACGCCGAAGCCGCCGCCCTGTTTCATGCAGCGACCGATCATGTCCAGATAGCGCGCCTCGAAAATCTGCAAGTCGAGGATGCAGCCGGGAAACAACACTGTATTGAGTGGGAAAAGCGGCAGACTCATAGACATTTCCTTACACCACCATCGACACCGCCAACGGCAGCAACACCGCCGTGGCCACGCCCATCAGACTCATCGCCAGCGCCGCGAAGGCGCCACATTCTTCACTTTCCTGCATTGCCACCGCCGTACCGACAGCATGGGCGGTCATGCCCAGCGCCATACCCCGAGCCTCGGGGCTGTGGACGCCGAGCCGGGTCAACAGACTCGGACCAAAGATCGCGCCGATCACACCGGTAATCAACACGAACACCGCAGCCAATGCCGCGACGCCACCGATCTGTTCGGCCACCAACATCGCAATCGGCGAAGTGACCGACTTCGGCGCCATGGTCATCAGGATCATGTGTTCAGCACCGAACCACCAACCCAGAAGCACGCCAAGGACTGTAGCAACCACTCCGCCTATCACCAGCGTAGTAAAAATCGGCCAGAACAACTGCCGAATCCGCCGCAGATTAAGGTAAAGCGGCACCGCCAGCGCGACCGTCGCCGGGCCGAGCAGGATGCTGAGGATCTCGGTGCTCTTGCGGTACTCGACATAAGTCAGGCCGCAGCCCACCAGCACACCGATCACCAGCAACATGGAGACCAGCACCGGCTGCAAAAAGATCCAGCGGGTTTTCTCGTAGGCCGCCAGTACCAGTTGATAGGCGCCGAGGGTGATGCCAATGCCGAACAGGGGATGGTGGATCACCGACGCCCAGGCGCCATGCCAGTCGAAGATCATTGGTTGTCCTCTGGGTGAACATGACGTTTGACCAGTCGCTGCATCAACACACCGGCGAAAGCCATCGACAGCAACAGCGACAAAAACAGCGCGCCGACGATGGCCCAGAAATCCGCGGCGATGTCGGCGGCATACACCATCACGCCCACCGCCGGGGGCACCAGCAACAAGGGCAAATAGCGCAACAGACTGCTGGCCGCCAGGTTCAGCGGCTCACCGACCTGGCCGCGACTGATCAGAAACACCAGCAACAGCAACAGGCCGATGATTGGACCTGGCAGGAACGGCAGCAGCAAATGGTTGATCGCGGTGCCGAGCAATTGGAACAGCACCAGCCAGGTCAGGCCACGTAACAACATCTTTCATCTCCCGCAAAATCCGTCACCCGCATTGGCCTGGGCATTATAAGCATGCCTGCCCTATACAACGGCATTCGCCAAAAGCATGGTCGGTTGACCGGAGCAAATTGCCATGTTGATCTAAAGTGGTAATCCGGGAGGTCAAATCCCCCCCACTCAAAACTATAAAAGCGATGAACCCAAGGAGAGTCTCAATGCCCTATGTTCCAGTTGCAGAGCTCAAAGATTATGTCGGGAAGGAACTTGGACGTTCCGAATGGCTCACCATCGATCAGGCGCGAATCAACCTGTTCGCCGAAGCCACTGGGGATTATCAGTTCATCCATGTCGACCCGGTCAAAGCCGCACAAACGCCATTTGGCAGCACCATTGCCCACGGCTTCCTGTCGCTGTCGCTGATTCCAAAACTGATGGAAGACATTCTCGTCATGCCGCAAGGCCTGAAAATGGTGGTCAACTACGGCCTGGACAGCGTGCGCTTCATTCAGCCGGTCAAGGTCGATTCGAAAGTGCGCCTCAAGGTCGACCTGACCGACGTCACCGAGAAAAAGCCTGGCCAATGGTTGCTCAAGGCCACCGCCACCCTGGAAATCGAAGGCTCGGATAAACCGGCGTATATCGCCGAACCGTTGTCACTCTGCTTCGTGTAAACCTTCCGGAATGCGAAGCAGCGCCCGCTGTTTCGCGCCCCCAGCCATTCTATCGACTGTATATGGACACATAGCTGCGGCATACTCGGTCGCCTAATTGCCCGGAACCCGCTATGCGCTCACTTGCACTCATTGCCTTGACCCTGATGCTCACCGCTTGCGGAGACGGCGAATCGCTGTTGCCCCCTGATGCGCGGCTGCCGGACGGCGGACGCTATCGTGGCGACATGGTCAATGGCTTGCTGCAAGGCCAGGGCCGGATCGACTACCCGAATGGCAGCTGGTACGCCGGTGAGTTCGATAAAGGCCAATGGCACGGTCAGGGTGAATGGCACGGCAGCAATGGCGAGGTCTATCGCGGGCAATTCAATCAAGGGTTGTTCGACGGCCAAGGCGCCTTGAGCACCAACGGCAGCCGTTACAACGGCGGTTTCAAACTGGGCCGGCGTAACGGTGAAGGCACCCTCAAAGAAAACGGCATGACCTACCGCGGCGAGTTCAAGGCCGATCAGTTTTCCGGGCTCGGCCGCCTCGAACTCGAAGACGGCAGCGCCTACCAGGGCCAGTTCGCCCACGGCAAACCCAATGGCGAGGGCCAGCGCGGCGACGCCAGCGGCAACCAGTACAGCGGGCACTTCGTCGACGGTCAGCTGGAAGGCAAGGGAACCTTCAACAGTGCCGACGGCGATATCTACGTCGGCGGTTTCAAGAACAATCAACTGGACGGGAAAGGTCGCTACGAAAACGCCGACGGCGACGTCTGGCTGGGTCTGTTCAAGGAAGGTTCGCTCAACGGCAAAGGCGAGTTGATCGGTGCAGACGGCAGTCACTACATCGGCCATTTCAACGACTGGCGCTTCAGCGGTCAGGGGCGACTGAACCTGGCCGACGGCAGTTTCTACATCGGCCAGTTCGACAACGACACCTATCAGGGCCGCGGCACTCTGGTGCTGACCGATGGTTCGGTGCTCAGCGGTATCTGGGTCAACGGCCAGCGAGTGCGCGATGCCGATGGCAAGCTGCTGCCGGACACGCTCGAACTCGGTTTGCTGGCCCAGGGGCGTCTGCTCGAAGAAGCGCTGGGCGGTGTGCCGGCCTCGACGCCAGCGGTGGAACTGTACACCCTGACCCTCGGCGGCGATGGCAAACAGAGTGTGTTCCTGCGTGAATCCGACTATGTCGCCAATATGCTCAACAGTCGTTTCGGCGCCTTTGGCCAGATCCGCCTGGTCAACCATCGCGACCACCTCGGCGACCGCCCGATGGCCACCCGGGAGAACCTGCGCCGCGCTGCGCTGACCCTGGCCGAACGCAGCGGTCCCGAAGACCTGATATTCATTTACCTGACCAGCCATGGCACCAGCGAACACGAGCTGGTACTCGACCAGCCGCGCATGGAGCTGGCCGATCTGCCGGCCGATGAACTGGCGGCCGTCCTCGCTCCGCTGAAGAACCGCGACAAGGTCATCGTGATTTCGTCCTGCTACTCCGGCGGTTTCATCCCCGCCCTCAAGGACGAGCGCACCCTGATCATGACTGCTTCGCGGGCCGACCGCGTGTCGTTCGGCTGTTCGGAGGAAGCCAACTTCACCTACTTCGGCGATGCCTTGTTCGCCCTGGCGCTGAACCAGACCGACGATCTGGAACAAGCCTTCAAACTGGCCAGGGCCACCGTCGCCGAGCGGGAGCTGGCCGACAACTTCGAAGCCTCCGAACCGCAGATCTGGGCGCCAAAAACCGTCCTTTCGCACTGGCAGTTGCTTCGTAAACAACAGGCAAGAAAAGCACTGCAAAGTGTCTCGATCGACAGCAAGGACGCAAAGAGCAACTAAGCTGACAGTATCAAGGGAGAAACACTATGTACTTGACGCCTCAGCATGTGCTGCTTGCCGGAGCCACCGGCCTGACCGGTGAACATTTGCTTGATCGCTTGCTCAATGAGCCAACGATTACGCGGGTTTTGGCCCCCTCACGCCGGCCATTGGCCGAACATCCTCACCTTGAAAACCCGGTAGGCGACCCTGCGGAGTTTCTGCCGCAACTCAATGGCCGTGTCGACATCGCCTATTGCTGCCTCGGCACGACCATCAAGAAAGCCGGTTCCGAAGAGGCGTTCCGCGCGGTGGATCTGGACATGGTCGTGGCGTTCGCCAAACGAGCCCGGGAAATGGGAGCGCGACACCTGATCGTGATCAGCGCCTTGGGAGCCGATCGCAGATCCTCGATTTTCTACAACAAGGTCAAGGGCGAAATGGAGCACGCATTGCGCGCGCAAAACTGGCCGCAGTTGACGATTTGCCGGCCATCGCTGCTGCTGGGCGAGCGCATCGAGCCGCGCTTTGCCGAGAAAGTCGCCGGTCCACTGTCTCGGCTGATTCCCGGCAAATACCATGGCATCGAAGCCTGCCAACTGGCCCGCGCCATGTGGCGCCTGGCTCTGGAGGAGCAGGATGGGGTGCGGATTGTCGAGTCGGATGAACTGCGAAAACTCGGCAAATAGTTCAGTGGTGACTGGCTTTGCGGCCTTGCGGCCCCAAGGCAATTCAATGTCTTCTCTTTAGCATCGCCTCCGCGCGCTGTCGCGGTTTGCCTGCTGATTCGTCGTTGCATTAGTCCCGGCTCAATATTGCAGTCGCGCACACACCACGTGGGCGACTGGGTCTGGATACATCATCTAACGAATGCCACAAATATATACCGCACACACTCTTCCTCCCTCAATAAAACTTATGGAGAACCACCATGACAACCCACTCTAAAACCAACGCACAAACTAAAAAAGCGGCACTCAAACCATGTCAATACACTTCATACCTATCGAGAATGATCTAACACAGCCAACAAACATTCGCATCACCGAAACTTATCCATTACCTGCGGCAGAAGTCGGCTTATACAACACCGTAGATCAGCAGCGTCGGCGGAGGCTGACCCTTCAGGATCAACAACATGGCCCTGTGCGCATTGGCGAGTTCACCATTAGTCGCCAGGACCTGTATGAAATGGGCGCCAGACTCAATGGACAGGTGATCGACGCAAGTCATCCGATTCAAATCGAGCCCGACCAGACGTTCATAAACGCCGTGCAATTTGATCCGGTCAAGATCGAAAGCAGGCTGCAATCCCCTCAACACAGCGACACTTGCGCGGGGCTGTTGTTTGAACTTGGCGTTCTGCGCTCGGCCAGCGCCCCATCTTTGCTTTCAGCATCCTCCTCCAACTTGTCAGCGTCCATGCAGAACCTTGGCAAACTCTTGGGCTCCGCCCAGCAACTCACATTAAATACCCCATCACTGCCGGAGAATCTGCCGAGCTGGGCCGACAAGGTCAAAAGCCGCGGCATGACCAGCATGGGTGTCGGGCTACAGGGCTACGGTATCTACAGCGGGATCATGGGCACCGCAGAGGCATTGAAGAAAGGTGACCTGGGTGAAGCGGGCATCAACGTCGGCGGGATCACTGCCGAGATGGGTTCTTTGTTCCTCGAGCGGGGGCTGGAAAACATTGGCAGAAACATGATGCTCAGTGGCGGCAAGGTATTCACAGGGTTCAGCACAACCAGTGCCGGCAAGTATCTGGCACGCGGAGCCGGCCTGCTTGCCAGCATCCTGACGCTTCCGTTCGATATCTACACCGCCATCAAAGCGTTCAATGACGCCGCCAGCGCCACCGGCAAAGAGGCTCGGGATCACTACTTCAATGCAGCGCTCAGCCTGACCAGCGCCGGGCTGAGCATTGTTCTGGGCATCGCAGCACTTGCCGGTTTCAGTGCTGCGGGTCCGATAGGCATTGCCGCAGGTGCCGTGCTTATTCTCGGCGCAAGGATCTACGGCGCCGCCCGCCAGGTTGATGACATCGACGATTACATTACGTTGAGCACTCACGAACGCTTGCGCTCGGGTTGGTTTGCATTCACCGGGCAAACCATGGATCAAGACATCCTCGACCGCTACCTCGTCGCCAAAACCGACAGCAACTATGGCGAGTTGCTGAGAAAGACGGCCCGAGGCTGGCTGGATAGCGAATTGAAAGACACGGTCGAAGCGGTCGTGTTAGGCAGCTATCAAGTCGAATTGCAGTCCGTCAGACATTGGAAATACCAGTGGGACGAAGCCGGCGGCGAAAGTCCCTACATCGAGGAAAAGGAAGCGGTCATCAAAGAAACCGACGACGCGTTCGATGCCAGTGAAGGTATCAGCCACATTCCGGGCGCAGTCATCGGCAGCGCGGGCGAACACAAGGCGATCCTCTGGCAACTGGGAGGCGGCAATGACACGGTTGTGGGAGTCAGGGACAAACCCAACCAGTTCAGCTACGGCGCGGGGAAAAAGACTCTAACCGGTGGCGACAAGGACGATTTTTTCAGTTTTCGGATAGCCGACGACACGCTCCGGCCTAGCGATCTGTCAGGCAGTCGGCTGCGCGGTGGCGAGGGCAATGACACGTTGCAACTGGAGGGCAGGATCTCGCGGGACAAGCCGCATCAGGGCGTGCACATCAACCTGCAGACAGGGCAACTGAACCTGCGCGCCAGCCCCGATACTCCGCCGCTACGCTTTGAATCAATAGAGGCTCTGGAAACACTGGCGGACGCCGCGAATAGCATCACCGGCAGTTCGCAGGCGGACCGAATCGTCCTGCGCGGAAACGCGGACATTGCCGACACCGGCGCGGGTGTCGACACGATTGTGATCAAAGGGCCAAACAGCCAGGTCAACGGCGGCCCTGGCGAAGATCACTACATCATCGCCGACAAAACCGGTGCCACCACACTGGTCGAAGATGGCCAGGACCCCAGCCTCATAGACCTCGACTGGACGCTCGAACGCATTCAAGGCTGGCGGGTCGAAGGGACTTCACTGGTGCTGTCCGCCCTTGACGGCATCGATGGAGAACTGCCGCAGATCACCGTCAAGGTCAAAGGCGTGTATCGCCAGGAAGCGGACAAACGCCTGCTGCAGAACGACAAACTGATAGTGCGCACCAGGGATCTCTACTCACTCAAACCTGACTTGCCGCAACAGCTCGATGGCGACGTCAGCGTCGACGTCAACGCAATCATCCTGGCGCGGGGCAAACCTGCAACCCCGCCGCAACTGTTGAAGGGAGGAGACTATGTCGCCTCCAGCGCACCGCACTCAAGCTACTTCGTCCATCGACATTTGGCGTCGACCGTACTGGCTGTCCGGCACGTGAGCGAAACAACGCTCAGCACACTTTTCCTGGACTACGACAGTCATGAAATAGAAGCCGTAGAGGCTGACTACACGATCAGGTCAACCCGCAACATCAACTCCGACTACCTGCGCTACCAAGACGTCAACTTGACCTTGCGTTTCACGGATCAAAAGCGCCTGACACTCAAAGACATGGCCCGTAATCGCCCTGGGGTTGGTAGCAATGTCATGGGCAACCTGATCGCGTCGGGGCTGATGCCCACACACAACTTTGTGCTCATCATGCGCGACGCAATCTCCTATCGGGTAGGACTGCCGCACCATTCCTATCTTGAAGACCAACTCCAACAGGGTCACAGGACTGTATTGACGCCCGGCTCGCTGGTTGAGCGCAGCGGTCGCTACCTGATCCAGCAACCCGCTGCCCACCCGCCCACCGTGCTTAAACCGCAGGACCTGCGTGTGGACATCCAAGCCGCGCCGCAGGCCGGCATTCTCGTGCTGGAGGGACAGGCCGCGACCTACGACATTCATCCGGCGGCCGACACCATCCTCAGGCTGTCGACTTCGGTCTCGATAGCCACTGCCATCGGTACCTCAACATGGAATATTCATACACAGCACCTGAGTGAATCGATCGGCCGCGAGCACATCCACCTGAGCGGCGCACAACTATGGGTCGGTCACATCCTTGTTCTGCTGCCCAATGACGAGACCGGTGAAGCGCTGATGGAAACGGTGCGTGTGTTCACCTCATCCGGTCACCGATACGACGTCGAACAGGAGTTTGCCGTGGTGCTTCTGGCAGAAATCAATGCCCAGGCCTATTCCAGCATCGACGCGATCCAGGCAGAGATCAGCCTGCATCGCCAAGGCAACGAACCGATGACCGACCTGGTGCTCATCCGCCATCTGCAATTGCGTGACGATGACCGCAAAGCCATTTACTACGACAGCGTCGCCGAGGACTGGACGCTCGAAGGTGACTGGTCGCGCAAGCTGCGACATGAGGACATGCACATCGCGCGCGCCCCCGTGAATGAAACCCCAATGGATCAATGATCGAATTGCGCCACACCTGATCTCATTCAAACAACGAAGCGGCTGCCGCTTCCACACTGGAAAGGATTCCAACATGGCACCCAAACCACCGATAACTTCGATACCCAAAATCAACCTGCCTGAGCTGCCGACGACGACCCCGCCGCGACTGCAAACGGATGCGTCGCTGCCGCCTCCCCGTGTGAACACAGGGCTGGAGGCGATGCAACCTGCTGCGGGATGGGCTGATGGCACACCCCATGCGCCTGGGCTGACACCCGGCCTGTTGCCCGATGTCCCGCAGCCGATACGAACACAGGCACTCGCTGGGTCCACGGTGCCGACACGTCCTCTCGGCAATGATCCGTTGAATGGGTTTCGAGTGTCGGTCTACTCGGCAAACACGTTGCCCCCGCCAAACGACGCTGGCTTGCGAATCCATGCCCAACGCCTGTACGCCGACATCCCGGGCAACGGTACTGTCCAAGTCAGCTATGACGCCGGCACGAACACATACCGGGCACAACGTCGCTTCGAAGTGACTCCCAGCGGACCGGTATTGCACCTGAACAACGATGGAAAAAGCTGGAGCCTCGATCCCCCCGCCCCGCCGCCGGTAAACATGTCAACGACTGCTATCGCCCCACGCATCTACCTTGATAGCACACACTATGTCTGGAACCCGGACGTAACAAACCTTCAGGGATACGTCGTTCTGCATCGAAAAAGAGGCCTGGACGCACACGTAGGACCCGAAACCCATATAGCCTTTCAGGATGACAACGGTTCGTTCGTCAAAGTCGAACCGGGCTCGACTCCGATCGACCAGCCGGCGGCCAAGCTAGCGGCGTGGACCGACCGTGAACTGTGGGATATGTACGATCTTTCCGGTAGTGATATCACCCGTTTCCGCGACGAAGTCACGGTCACCGGGATGAAGCCGCGATGGGCCTCCATTCGACAGGAGCGGCTTCAGAAATCGTATCTTCTCGATGAACTTCGCCGCTGGTTGGCGCCACATATGAGCCGGGATGAATTTAACCGGCGAATGGAGCCTCTGAACTATTCGGTCGAGCAATGGGCGGCGCAACTCGACAGGGTCAGTCTCGATTCGGTCGCCAGGCGCCAACGTGAAGTACACAAACGCAAGCTGGACAACCCGCAAGCGCAAACCGGAGCCGAGGCACAACGCCCACGCCTGGCGGACGAGCAATCCCCCAAAGCGGATAGTCCCGCAGTGCCCGACTACATTACGAAGTCCGTTGAGTACGGAGCATTGAGAGACCAACTGATCGAACAACTTCGATCCCTGACAAGTACGGGACCCGCCGCGAAATCGCGGGAGGAGATTACCCGCCAGATTCAACCCTACAACCTGTCGACACGACAGCTCTCACGACTGGTCAGTGACATGCAGGCCCAAGGGCGCATTCCCCAGTGGGCTGAGGACCTCAGACATTCTTCCATGGACGAAACCAACCCTCATCGGTTCGATGAAGTCTACGAAGAACTGCTGCCCGAGATACTGCACCTCAGAAACCAGTCAACCGGCAACATAGCCTTCTCCGACAACTTCACCCGTCCATTTCTCAACGCCCTGCTCACAAAGGCCGGTTACCAGCGCAACAAATACAACTGTTTATACAGAACCGATATTCCGGCCATGTTCAGGGGGGACGACCGCAACCCCTTCGAGTTTTTCGAGGATCACATGCGCCCACGCCAGAAACACGGTATTGGATCAACCACACAAAAAGCCGTGAGCGCAACGTTCAGTCTGTCGGAGGCATATGTACATGCTCGCAGCGCTCCAGACGTGGAAGCGTTGCTGTATGACACTCAGCATCACAAATACCCAGGGGAATTAATCGACTACAGCGGAGCCGGCAGATACGAAGAAAGAGGCAAAAGTAGCAGTGACGACAGTTCATCCAGCAGTGACGATAGTTCATCCAGTAGCGACGACAGTTCATCCAGCAGCGACGAGGACAGCTCAGGTATCCCGCTCTTGCGTTTCCATGACAAACACTACATCGCAAAAAGGCAAAATCAGCGCATCGGGTTTACCTATTTGCTCGACACCCGCAATATTGAAGTTGTGCCTGGCGAAGAAAACCTGGCTTTCAATGCCTATGCGCGAACCGAAAAAAAGCCCGGTGAAAAGATCTGGTTTCCCGACGATTCATATGAAGGCCATATTTCAATGTCTGCACGCGGCTTGAGTGCTGACCGGATCTGGCTGATCAACTCGAACGGGACACGTGCAGCGAAGGTCAATGACATCTGCGCCCTGTACCTGAGTCAGCCCGAGTCCGCCAGGCACAGACCCAGTGCGGGCAGACCCATTGAAGAAAGAACATGGAGCGGTGACGACAACGAGTGGGAATATGACGACTTGATTGATCAGGCCGCAACCCTGGGCAAACCTGTCATCGAACTTCCTGACGGGGAAATATACTCAAACGACATCGCGTTTCCTTAAGGTCCGCTCTGATCAGTGTTAAACAAGACCGGCCCTCGACTTCCGGGAGCCGGTCATCTTTCAGGCCTCTGCGCGCAACGCTTTCCTACAACCCTCCGGTCGCCTGAAAACTCACGCCAATCACCGTCAATAACGACAACGGCAACAGCAGCGTGTCGAGCAAGGCACTGGCCGGCAGATCGACGCCGGGATAGCTCGGGGCTTCGGCGCCGAAACGGTCCATGGCGCAACAGCCGCCATTCATCGCATACAGATCCAGCCGCGTTCCGGCGTATACCACCGGCGCTCCAGGCTTGGCGGCATCCAGCGTTCGCGCCGTGGCACAGCCAGCCAATTGCAGCGCCAGGACAATCGTCAGTAACTTATTCATCGCTGGTCAGATGGTGCTCGCCCCAACGCGGCAGCATGTCCTGGGGAATGTTCAGCAAATTGAGGATTCGCGCCACGACAAAATCGATCAGGTCGTCGATGGTTTGCGGCTGATGATAAAAACCCGGCGAGGCCGGCAATATCGTCACGCCCATGTTCGACAGCTTGAGCATGTTCTCCAGATGAATGCTCGAATACGGCGCCTCGCGCGGCACCAGAATCAACTGGCGACGCTCCTTGAGCGTGACGTCGGCGGCACGCTCGATCAGGTTGTTGCAGGCACCGTTGGCGATGGCCGACAAGGTGCCGGTCGAGCATGGCACCACCACCATCGCCGCCGGTGAGCCGGAGCCCGAAGCCACCGGCGACATCCAGTCCTCCTTGCCATACACGCGGATCTGCCCGGCAGCGGCGCCGGTGTATTCGGAGAGGAAGGCCTGCATCATCTGTGGCTTGGCCGGCAAGGTGACGTCGGTTTCGGTGGCCATCACCAATTGCGCGGCCTTGGAAATCAGGAAGTGCACTTCGCGATCTTCGCGCACCAGGCAATCGAGCAGGCGCAAGCCGTACTGCGCGCCGGAAGCACCGGTCATCGCCAGCGTGATGCGGTCCGGACCGTTGTTCATTGCAGCGCCTCAGCGAGTTTGCCGTGCAGGCCACCGAAACCGCCGTTGCTCATGATCACCACGTGAGTGCCCGGCTGCGCCTGGCTCTTCACACGCTCGATGATGCCTTCCAGCGAATCGCTGACAATCGACGGCACGGTGCACAGCGCAGCAGTGGCTGCCAGATCCCAGCCGAGATTGGTCGGCGCATACCAGATCACCTGATCGGCATCGACCACGCTTTCCGGCAAACCGTCACGGTGTGCGCCGAGCTTCATGGAGTTGGAGCGTGGCTCGATGATCGCGATCAATGGGGCGTCGCCAATGCGTTTGCGCAAGCCGTCGAGGGTGGTGGCGATGGCGGTCGGGTGATGAGCAAAGTCGTCATAAATGGTAATGCCACGGACTTCTGCGACTTTTTCCATGCGCCGCTTCACGCTTTTGAAGACACTCAGCGCCGCGATGCCCATGGACGGCACCACACCGACGTGGCGCGCGGCGGCCAATGTGGCCAGCGCGTTGGCGACGTTGTGCTGGCCGGTCATGTCCCATTCCACCACGCCCTGGGAAACGCCTTCGAACATCACTTCGAAGGCCGAACCGTCTTCGCTCAACAACTTGACCTGCCACTGTCCACCGGCACCGGTGGTTTGCACCGGGGTCCAGCAGCCCATCTCAATGACCCGCTGCAAGGCAGGCTCAGTGGTGGGATGGATCACCAGGCCTTCGCTCGGGATGGTCCGCACCAAATGATGGAACTGGCGTTCGATGGCCGGCAGGTCCGGGAAAATATCGGCGTGGTCGAATTCCAGGTTGTTCAGGATCGCCGTGCGTGGACGGTAGTGAACGAACTTGGAGCGCTTGTCGAAGAACGCACTGTCGTATTCATCCGCTTCAATGACAAAAAACGGTGTATCGCCCAGACGCGCCGAGACCGAGAAGTTCTGCGGCACGCCACCGATCAGGAAACCCGGGCTCATGCCCGCGTGTTCCAACACCCAGGCAAGCATGCTGCTGGTGGTGGTTTTACCGTGCGTGCCGGCAACCGCGAGCACCCAGCGACCTTGCAGCACGTGATCGGCCAGCCATTGCGGGCCGGAGACGTAAGGCAGGCCTTTGTTCAGCACGTACTCGACCGCCGGATTGCCACGGGACATGGCATTGCCGATCACCACCAGATCCGGTGCCGGATCGAGCTGCGCCGGGTCGTAGCCTTGGGTCAGTTCAATGCCTTGCGCCTCGAGTTGCGTGCTCATCGGCGGGTAGACGTTGGCATCGGAGCCGGTCACGTGATGGCCCAGCTCTTTGGCCAGAACCGCCATCGAACCCATGAAAGTGCCGCAGATACCAAGAATATGAATGTGCATAGTCGACCTCGTAAAACATGGCCGCAGGTTAGCTTAGGGTGGGAAAATTCGCACCTTGTGTTTCCACTTCTCGGACGCACTGATGTTCGCTCCCACGCTCCGCGTGGGAATGCAGCAAGGGACGCTCTGCGTCCCAAAAGCGGACGCAGAGCGTCCAGGGAGGCATTCCCACGCGGAGCGTGGGAACGATCAGCTATGCGGAGCGGGCGATGCCGTGTTTTCGCAGCTTGCGATAGAGGGTATTTCGGCTAACACCCAAATGCTCAGCCGTATGAGTCATGTGCCACCGCGTCTGCTCCAGCGCATTCAACAGCGCCAGACGCTCGGCATCCTCCAGCGGATGCTCCGCTGGCTCCTCAATAGCTTGCGCTACCGCCGGCCGGGCCTGTCGAATCATCAACGGCAAATCCTCAAACCCGATCCGCCCGCCGTCACACAAGGCCGCCAACGTACGCAGCACATTGCGCAACTGCCGAACGTTCCCCGGCCAGGCGAAACCGAGCAAGGCCTGGCGCGCCGGCCCATCAATCAACACCGTTTCACCGCGCGCTTCTTCGGCCAGCAAAAAGTCGAGCAACTGTGATTTGTCACTGCGTTCGCGCAATGGCGGCAGTGCGACTTCCAGCCCATTGAGCCGGTAATACAGGTCTTCACGGAAGCTGCCATCCTGCACTCGCTCAAGCAGATTGCGGTGCGTGGCGCTGATGATCCGCACATTGACCGATTCCGGCTCTCCTCCGATTGGCACGACCTGCCGGTCTTCCAGCACCCTTAACAACCGTGTCTGCAAGGCCAGCGGCATATCGCCGATTTCATCCAGGAACAAAGTACCGCCATCGGCCTGCTGTAACTTGCCGCGCATGCCCTCCTTGCGCGCGCCGGTGAAGCTGCCGCCGCGATAGCCGAACAGTTCGCTCTCGATCAGGCTTTCAGGAATGGCGGCGCAGTTAAGGGCAACGAAGGCTTTGTCCGCGCGTTGACTGGCCTGATGCAGCGCTTTGGCGAAGGCCTCTTTGCCCGAGCCGGTTTCACCGTTGATCAACAGCGGCACGTCCCGCTCGTAGACGCGCAAGGCCTTGCGAAAATCCGCCTGCAAGCCGCTATCGCCCAGGCAGATGCCAGGCAGCGCAGCCCGATCTTCAACAACGGGGGCTGGCTTCAGCGGCACAGGTACGCGCCGCGACTCGCCACGCAGCACGGCAAACAGCCGGCGCCCATCACGGGTGCGCAGTGGCCAACTCGCACTGGCATGGCTGCTGGCGCGGCCGAGCAATTCATCCAGCGAGCAATCGAAAAACGCTTCAACCGGTTTGCCGAGCAAGCCGCCGCGCACAAACCCCAGCAGGTTCAGGGCACTTTGGTTGACCGCACTGATCCGTCCTTCACCATCAAACGCCAGCAATCCTTCACTGAACAAGCCGACGGACTCGGCCTGCAAATGAAAACGCAGCAGCCACTGGTTGTCGAAACAACGCAGGAAATAGCAGCTCTCAATCATCTTCGCCGAAAGATTGACCAGCGCCATGGTGTGAAACTGACTCTGACGCGAGACATCGTGCCGTGCCGAGGACACATCGAGCACCGCCAGCAGTTCGCCATGCGGGTCGAACACCGGGCTCGCCGAACAGGTCAGGCCGGTGTGACGGCCACGGAAGTGTTCGTCCTGGTGAATGGTCAGCGCCTGGCGCTCCACCATGCAGGTACCGATACCGTTGGTGCCTTCGCAGGCCTCGCTCCAGTCGGCGCCGAGCCAGAGGCCGGCACGCTCGAAAATCTTCCGTTCGGCGGGGGCCGTCACGCAGTTGAGGATCACGCCGCGCGCATCGGTCAACAGCACCGCATGGCCGGCGCCGGAGAGTTGCTGATGCAGGCTGGTCATTTCGTTGCCGGCGATGTGCAGCACTTGTTGCAAGCGTTCGCGGCTTTCGAGGACGCGCCCATGCTCAAGCACCGTCGGCGCCATGCTCAGGGCCGGGTCAAGGTGATAGTCCTCAAGACAACGCAGCCAGGAACGGGCGATGGACGGATCGCTGCCTGGACCGTGCAGATGGGTTTTCCCCTGCGTGACGGTCAATACTTGCTGGGCATGGCGACTCAAATGGTTGTCGTGCATTTCTTATTGTTCTCCCCGAGAGCAGTGCCGCCCCTTTCAGGCCTGGCACACGCCTTGTGGCGAGGGAGCTTGCTCCCGTTCGAGTGCGAAGCGCTCGCCAGAACCTGACCGGTAGACATTTTGGAGCCGCTTCGCAGCCCAGCGGGAGCAAGCTCCCTCGCCACAAAAAGGATTATCCGCGCGGCATCCTGCGGCCGAGCATCCTCCAGCCCGGCGCGCATTGCAATGCTGGCGAGACCCATCAGTCACAAGCTGTGCCATAAGCGGTACAAACTGTCACAGGGGCTGTACCGAAAGCGTCACAGCCGTCACCCGCCCGTCTGGGAAAAATCGTCCAAGGCCTTGATTTGCCTGAGCTGCAGGGCAATGGCCCGACCTTTGCTCTACGCTTATAGCAAGCGCACATGCGCGACTCCCTATAAGCACAAAAGCAAGGAGAGACCACCATGCGTTACGCTCACCCCGGTACTGAAGGCGCTATCGTTTCGTTCAAGAGCAAATACGGTAACTACATCGGCGGCGAGTTCGTCGCGCCTGTCAAAGGTCAGTACTTCA
>NZ_RCOE01000045.1:0-708 GCF_004321495.1 Pseudomonas sp. Sample_10 | reverse complement strand
CGATTTATCCCTTTGCTGTGCGTCAGTAATCTGTACCCAACTTGAACGCAACAACAAAACTCCAAACTTGAAAAGGGACGCACACCATGACCACTCCAACCTACAACCGCCTGAACAAAGACGACGCTATCGTGCTGCTGGTTGACCACCAGACCGGTCTGATCTCGCTGGTGCAGGACTTCTCGCCGAACGAGTTCAAGAACAACGTGCTGGCGCTGGCGGATCTGGCCAAGTTCTTTGACCTGCCAACCATCCTCACCACCAGCTTCGAACAAGGCCCGAACGGCCCGCTGGTGCCGGAGCTGAAAGAGATGTTCCCGGACGCGCCGTACATCGCTCGCCCTGGCCAGATCAACGCCTGGGACAATGAAGATTTCGTCAAGGCGATCAAGGCCACCGGGCGCAAGCAGATCATCATTGCCGGTGTGGTCACGGATGTCTGTGTAGCGTTCCCGACCCTGTCGGCACTGGCGGAAGGTTTTGATGTGTTCGTAGTCACCGATGCGTCCGGCACCTTCAACACCACCGTGCAGCAAGCCGCATGGAGCCGCATGACTCAGGCCGGCGCGCAGATGATGAACTGGTTCTCGGTGGCCTGTGAGCTGCACCGCGACTGGCGCAACGACATTGAAGGCCTGGGCAATCTGTTGTCGCAGCGCATTCCCAACTACCGCAACCTGATGAACAGCTACTCGGCGCTGACGCAGC
>NZ_RCOE01000224.1:0-3354 GCF_004321495.1 Pseudomonas sp. Sample_10 | reverse complement strand
GGTTTGTTGAGTTCGGCGTGCAGCCAGTGCTGCAGTTCCTGATCGTTGTCGAGCTTGGTGAACTCGCCTTCGATCAGCTCGCGCTCACGGGCGTCAATGTGGCCATCAGCCTTGGCCGCCGCGACCAGCGCCTTGAGAATCGCCTGGCTGTGCTGCTCGACTTGCGCCGCGGGCAAGCGATCAAGGGTCTGCGGCTCGGTCTTCGGCGCCGTGCCCTGCTGAGCCTGCCAATTGCCATAGGCCTTGTAGGCAATCACGCCCAATGCCGCGAGGCCGCCATAGACCGCAACCTTGCCGCCGACCTTGCGCGCCTTCTTGTTGCCGAGTAACAAGCCCATTGCACCTGCCGCCAAGGCACCGCCACCCGCACCGGAAAGCAGACTGCCGAGGCCGCCCGAACCGCCGTTACCGCCGAGCAACCCGCCCAGAGCGCCACCGGACGGTTTGCCCTGCGCCCCGCCTGCCTTGTTCTGCAACAGGTCCTGACCGGACTTGAGCAGTTGATCGAGCAATCCACGGGTGTTCATTTTTTGCCTCCACTAAAAGGTTTGACCAAACCTTGAGGCCACCAGCCTAGATCGAAAGTGCCGCAACCTGACCTGCGAGAGTGCTTCCAGATGTTGCTTGAAGTCAGCCTGCCTTTCGTAAAAATGGATATACACTCGAACCTATCGATAAAAACCGCCCACTGGGTTTCCTCTCATGATGACCTTGCGTCAGATCCGTCATTTCATCGCCGTCGCCGAGACCGGTTCGATCTCCGCCGCCGCGCAAACCGCGTTCATTTCTCAATCGACCCTGACCCTGGCGATCCAGCAATTGGAGGAAGAGATCGGCGTCAGCCTGTTCAATCGCCACGCCAAGGGCATGACCCTGACCCATCAGGGCCACCAGTTCTTACGACAGGCGCACTTGATCCTTGCCACTGTCGACAACGCCAAACGCAGCCTGCAACAGAGCACCGACCAGGTCGCCGGGCAGTTGATCATCGGCGTGACCAGCCTGGTGGCCGGTTATTACCTGGCGGATTTGCTGACCCGTTTCCAGCGCGCCTACCCCAACGTCGAGATCCGCGTGATGGAGGACGAGCGCCCCTACATCGAGCATTTGCTGGTCAGCGGTGAGATCGATGTCGGCGTTTTGATCCTCTCCAACCTCGAAGATCGCCACGCGTTGCAGACCGAAGTGCTGACCCATTCGCCCCATCGACTGTGGCTGCCGGCCCAGCATCCGCTGCTGGAGCACGACAGCATCAATCTCGCCGACGTGACCCGCGAGCCGCTGATTCAACTGAACGTCGACGAAATGGACCGCAACGCCCAACGGATGTGGACGGCAGCCTCGTTGCAACCGCGTATCACCTTGCGCACCGCCTCGACCGAAGCGGTGCGAAGCCTGGTGGCCGCGGGTCTGGGTGTTTCGATCCAGCCAGACATGACCTATCGCCCGTGGTCACTGGAGGGCGACATCATCGAAGCGCGGCCCATTGCCGACTTGAGCCAGACCCTCGATGTCGGCCTGGCATGGCGCAGGGGCACGGCGCGGCCGGCGCTGGTCGACCCGTTTCTTACTGTTGCGCGGGAACAACCCCACGGCGGACGCAAGCCATCTATTTAATCGAATGCCACCTTCAGTATTTAGAATTTGTCGACCTCGGGGCCGCGCACTAGTCTTGCTGCATCTATATAAGACGGTCGGCCCCCCGGTCACAGGGGAACCGCATGGCCACACAAGAAAAGAGAACTCGAAGAATGACTGGTGCACAGACCCCGTTGTTCACCGCATTGTTGATCGATGGTGAATTGGTCGCCGGACAAGGCTGTGCCGAACCCATCATCAATCCGGCCACGGGCGAAATCCTCACGCAGATTTCCGAAGCCAGCACCGAACAAGTCGAAGCCGCCATCCTCGCCGCCCACCGCGCCTTTGCCGGTTGGTCCCGGACTACGCCGCAACAGCGCTCCAACCTGTTGCTGGACATCGCCAACGCCATCGAAAAAAACGCTGACCAGCTCGCCCGTCTCGAAGCCCTGAATTGCGGCAAGCCGCTGCACCTGGCCCGTCAGGACGACTTGAGCGCGACTGTCGATGTGTTCCGTTTTTTTGCCGGTGCCGTGCGCTGCCAGACCGGCCAGCTCAGCGGCGAGTACCTGCCGGGCTACACCAGCATGGTGCGGCGCGATCCCATTGGTGTCGTGGCGTCCATTGCGCCGTGGAATTACCCGATCATGATGGCCGCGTGGAAAATCGCCCCGGCCCTGGCCGCCGGCAATACGCTGGTGTTCAAGCCCTCGGAGCACACGCCGCTGTCGATCCTGGCTCTGGCGCCAGCGCTGGCCGAGATCTTGCCGCGCGGAGTGATCAACATCGTGTGCGGTGGCGGCGAAGGGGTTGGCAGCCATTTGGTCAGCCATCCAAAAATCCGCATGGTGTCGCTGACCGGCGATATCGTCACGGGCCAGAAAATTCTCCAGGCCGCCGCCAAAACCCTCAAACGCACCCACCTCGAACTCGGCGGCAAAGCCCCGGTGATTGTCTGCAACGATGCCGACATTCAAGCGGTGGTCGAAGGCGTGCGCACCTATGGCTATTACAACGCCGGCCAGGATTGCACCGCCGCGTGCCGGGTTTATGCACAGGCCGGGATACATGACCGCCTGGTGGCTGAGCTCGGTGCCGCCGTCAGCAGCCTGCGGTTTGCCGGCAAACGCGATGCCGACAACGAAATCGGCCCGCTGATCAGCACCCGCCAGCGCGACCGCGTGGCCAGTTTCGTCGAGCGAGCCCTCGGCCAGCCGCACATCGAACGGGTGACCGGTGCCGCGGTACATTCCGGCGCCGGGTTCTTCTATCAGCCGACGTTGCTGGCGGGCTGCAAACAAAGCGACGAAATCGTCCAGCGCGAAGTGTTCGGGCCGGTGGTCACCGTGACGCGTTTCGATGAGCTGGAACAAGCGGTGGACTGGGCCAACGATTCCGAATACGGCCTGGCGTCATCGGTCTGGACCCAGAACCTGGACAAGGCGATGCAGGTCGCCGCGCGGTTGCAGTACGGCTGCACCTGGATCAACAGCCATTTCATGCTGGTCAGCGAAATGCCCCATGGCGGGCTCAAGCGCTCGGGTTATGGCAAAGACCTGTCCAGCGATTCGCTCCAGGACTACAGCGTGGTGCGCCACATCATGGCGCGCCACGGGCAACATCTCTGACTACGCTAATAACAAGCCGCCAACGGCATGCTTCACCACGTTCAAAACTGCCCCGACCATAATTTGAAGAAGAGGGAATACCCATGTTCGTGCACAAGACCGCACTGCTCAGTGCAATCACCACGGCGCTGCTGGCCAGCGCCAG
>NZ_RCOE01000183.1:0-24458 GCF_004321495.1 Pseudomonas sp. Sample_10 | reverse complement strand
GCCTTGATCGCCAGGCAAATGCGCATGCCGGGGCCGAGCCAGTATTCCTTGCCCAGCGGCCGTGGCTCGATCGGGTTGCCGTCCAGCGCGTAGATCTGCGCTTCGACGCCAGGAATATTCAGGCGATAGGTCAGGGTGTTGTCGAGGTTCAGCAAACGCACGCGGGTGATCTGCCCGGCGGGCAATTCGATCACGGCTTGCGAAACCCCATTGATGGTCGACAAGCGTCCTGCCGTGCCACCCCGGGCCGCTTCCCGGGGGATGCTGAACTCGACGAAATTGCCAACCTCGTCGACATGCCAGCTCTTGAGGCTCAAGGTCTTCTCGTATTTGAAACCGGTCGGTTCGCGCTCTTCGACGATCAGCGGGCCGACCAGCCCGCGCCCCAGTTCTTCGCTGCTGTTCACGTGCGGGTGATACCAGTAGCTGCCGGCATCCGGGACACGAAATTTGTAGTCGAAATATTCGCCCGGCAGCACCGGAAGCTGCGAGACGTAGGGCACGCCATCCATCTCCAGCGGCAGGCGGATACCGTGCCAGTGAATGGTGGTCGCCACCGGCAGGTGATTGATGAAACGCACCCGCAGCCATTCGCCCTGACGTACGCGCAACTCGGTGCCCGGCGCCGACGGGCCGAACGCCCAGGCCTGGGTCTGGTGGCCGGGCACCAGTTCGACGTCCAGCGGTGCAGCGATCAACTCATAGTCGTGGCCCGCGTCCGCATCGGCCATCTTGCCCAACCAATAGCGCGACGCGCCACCGGCCCCCACGCCAACGACAACAAGACCGGCCAGGCCACCGAGGATTTGGCGACGGGTAAAGGACATGAACTCAACTACCTCACTTGAACGCGGCAGGCCCAAGCCCGCAAAAGGCGAATACGATACACCTGCGGATGAGAAACAGTAAGGGCGGCGCGGCGGATAGACGCAGCGCGGTATCGGACATTCAGGCTGAAACGGAACGAGGTAAAGACTGGCGCCTACCGGAAATCGAATCGCAAACGGGCGTAACTATGTAGTGCACATTGCTCGAGCGTAAGGGGCATCTTCAGCTCACTTTTTCTCAAGGAACGAGAGCTGATGAACTCAACCGAATCCCGTCCGTTGTCCAACGCAGTAGACAAAGCAACGCTCAAGGCCATTGCCAACAAGGTGATCCTGTCCTGCCCGGGCCTGCAAGACATGGCAAGCGAAGTCGCCAGCGAGCTGCTCAAGCAACAAGGCGTTGCCGGCCTCGACCCGGACCTCATTTATTTCCACCGATTCAAAGCGGCGCAAAGCAGTTCCAGATCGTTTACCGGCTGGCAACACATTCGGGAAAAACCCCACGAATCCACCACGCTGACGCAACTCGTGATCCACCGGTTCCGCGCCACCGATCAGGACAACGCTGACTTGCTGGACCTCTATGGCGGCTTTTACACCGCTGGCCCGGAAGCCGAAGACTTCGATGAAACCAACGAAGTTCGCCTGCATGGCAATGACGTCTTGAAGTATTTCTGGAACCTCGATTTCAGCTCGCTTTACACCGCCAGACTCAAGGCGTTCTGGAACACTTCGTCGGTCGATTTCCAGGCCCTCGCCAAATGCACCTTTCTGGTCAAAGCGCTGGAGGCCAATGAAGGCGGACAGCTGAGCGATGAAAACCTGCGGCAGGTTATCCACGCCACCTGCGGCCCGGTCACCTCCCCCGCCAGCCTGCAAATGCTGAAAAGCGATTACTCGATCACCGGCGGCTCAACCATTCGCACACTGGACATGGCGGGCTACGTCGCCAACAACATTCTGCGCATCGTTGGTCCCGAAGGCAGACAGATTCTCTACCTCCCCGGTGACACAAAGTCATTCCAGGTGCTGGAAACACCCATGGACATGCATTTCTGGGTGCTGCTGCAAATGAACAGAAACCCGACCCGACAGACATTCCTGAGCCACTTCAGCCTGGCGGATCGGCAACTGATTTCCGACAACATCCCGGACATCATGAACCGCCTGGTCAGCACCTGGGGCAAGCAGGATCATCATCTGATCAATGCAAAAAATCAGATCATCCGTGGTGATGCCTTCCGCTGGCTGACCGACTCAACCCAGGCAGCCATGTTCGCCGAGGCCAGCCTGTCGCTTACCTCCAACAGCGATCTGCGCAAGAAATTGTGGATCGGCTACCTGAGTGCCGGCGTGAGGGTTTTCGGGCCGATGGCCGTCGTCGGTTGGCCCGTGGCCCTGCCAGTCATTGGTGCCAGTCTGGCCAACATGGGACTGAACATCGATCAGGCGGTGAACGGCAAGACCCGCCAGGACCGTAAAGCCGGCATCATCGGCGCGGTCCTCAGTGGCATCGACACCCTGTTCAACCTTCCGTTTCTCAAAGGTACAGGACCGTTGCTGGAAGCCAGCGCCGAAGTGGACGCCGAGGTGGGCGAAGCGGTGCAAGTGCCCGACACGCCGCAAGCGCATCCAGGCGCTGATACCGAACTGTTCGATGCTCAGGCAGAAGAGTTGATTGATCCTCGCCGGACAGCACAGAACAACGATCTGACAGGGACAGCCGCTGTAGAGTCGCCACCGCAAAACTACAAAATCCCGATACTGCTCGATGAGCAAGACCTGGTGCGGACCCCCGGCAAGTTCCTGGGAACCTATCGCCTGTCCTCGAATCCGTCGACTGCAATCCGCCTCAATAACAGTGAGTACTTCGTACGTTACGAAGCTGATGTCAACGGTGGGGGTACGTGGGCGATCATTGATCCGGCGAACCCCGACGGGTTCACCTCTTCGATACCCGTGCGACTGAACGCCGAAGGTCAATGGGAACTCGCGCCTCGAACAGGTCTTAGAGGCGGAATGGAGACACCGCCCGACGGGACTGAAGGTGTCAGCAGCCAACCCGATGCCCAGGCATGGGCACAAACGCCAGGAACCTATGTAAAAAAACTGGAGACACCCGGCATGCGGGAATGGGCGCTCGGCGGTCCCGATGAATATGTGACCGTGCGCAATGCCGCTGGCGAGCAGGTCCGTGTCAGTCGATTCGCACAGCGCCAGGCCACCTCACGAGCGCGCTTGATTGCAGATGCCGAACACTATTACCAGGCTAATCCGGCCTCCTACCGCGCAAGGGCGTCCTCCCCCACGGTGATCGGTAGCCAAACGGAACTGTTTGAAACGGCGTTCGCACAAAAACCTGGCCTGGTATTGGGCGAGACACGAGGCAGTATCGGCAGCAAACAAATTCTTATCGAAAACATGCCGGAGCTCGCCAGGCGTGGGTTGAAGACTATTTACTTGCAGGAGCTTCTGACTAACGCCAATCAAATCGATCTGGACACCTTCGCGCGAACAGGCCAGATGCCGCAAGATCTCGAAACCTACTTGACGACACTTGATCTGAAGGCAGGCAACGACCCCGAGGGCAAATTCAATGTCCTGTCCCTGGTCAAAGCCGCCAATGCGCAAAAGGTCAGGGTTCAAGCCATCGACTGTGCGATTACTTACAACATCAACGGACATGTGAACCTGGAGCCACAACAACAAATGGCGAGGAGTTTTTTCGCCAGCGAAGTGATTCAACTGAATGAGTCGACGCGTGGCCCCGGTCGTTGGATCGCATTGGTCGATCGGGAAAACCTGACGTCATTCAGAAACTATGCAGGTATCAGTGAGCAGACGGACGCCGTGAGTCTGCGCGTAGATGATTTAGTCCCGGGATCGGCGCAGGCCATAACATCCGATCCCGGCCTGGCACTGGAGTACAGCGACTATCCGGATTCCCCGGTCTACAACGTCGAAGAGGGGCTGAACGACCCCGGAGCCGAGCAAGATCTGGTGGTTGCGCAATGGCGTGTGCCCGTCGAAACCCCTTGGGCCTATCGCCCCCCAAGAGCACTGAAAACACTGCTGGCAAAATCGGGCATGTACACGTTCCAGCGCTCAAACAGCACCATCAAACTTATCTATCGCGATGCCAATGCACAAATTGCCGAAACCACCCTCCAGAGAATGGCTGATGGACAATTCACCTTGGCGTCCCCTGTCTGGCCGGACTTCGATTTCCAGCCTTTCGATAGCCTCGACACACTCAATCAACGGCTGGCGTCCAAAGGCATGAAGCTCATGGGTTGGCCTGCCCCCGAGAGCCCCGGGGAACTGTCTCAAGCGGGCGCCACTCAGACGGTACTCAAAGGCGAGGCACAGAGCGCGGCAACGCTGAGTGAAGCCTTCACGAATGTGGCTGGAGCGCCGAAACGAACGGTCATTCCGGACAACTGGCAGGCCAATGAGCTGCTCGAGAGCATGACGCCCGAAAGCACACCCGGAAAGTACCAGGGTATTTACCAGCTCGACTCCGTCCCTTCGACAGCGATCATGCTGGACGACAAACCTTACTACGTACGCTACGAAACGGACCTCAGCGGCGCAGGAAACTGGGCCATCATCGACCCGGAACACCCGACGACGCTCTCGGACTCGATCCCGGTTCGCCTGGATTCAGAAGGAAACTGGGAAACGCTCGCCCACAGCCCTCATGAGCAGGCCGAGCGCTAACCAGCAGCCTGCACAATGAAAAACGCCGCTCCTTGAGACAGTGAGCGGCCTTACCACCTCTTCGATGAAAATATCATGGACGATACTCAAGAAATCACGCTGCTCAACTCTGCCGACGGGTTGGCGCTTCAAGCCCTGATCCCCGAACTGGTCGACGACTGCCCCGACCTGTACGCCATGGCGTATCAGATCGCCCAGGACATCCTCATTCGCTATCACATCACCGACCTCACACCGGACACGGTCTGGTGGCACCGGTTCCATGGTGCCCAAAGCAGCTCCAGGGCCTTTACCGGCTGGCAGCACATTCTGGAAAAACCCAAGGAATCCATGACCTTCCCGCAATTGGTCATGCAACGCTTCAGCGTCCATGACCAGGACAATGCCGACCTGCTGGATCTCTACGGCGGCTTTTACCGGGTGGGTGACGATGCCGAGAGTTACGATGAAAACAACGAAGTGCGCCTGCATGCCAGCGACGTGCTGAAAGCCTTCTGGGACATCAATTTCGCTGATCGCTACAAAACCGCCGTCGCGGCGTTCTGGGAAAAACACAGCGCCAACTTCCGCGCGCTGGCCAAATGCACGTTCATCGCCAAGGCCATTGAAGACTACGAACACGGACATCTGTCTGGTGAGCACTTCACCCTGGTGCTCAGCGCCTGCGCCGGCAATCTGGGCAGACCGCTGACCCGGCAGATGCTGCTGGACGAATCACCCGCCGGCAATGGTCTGACGATTCGCAAATTCTGCATAGACGAGTTCGTGTCGACGGACATGTTCAGCATCACTGACGGCAGTGACCTGAACATTCTCTACGTTCCAGGCGAAGCCCAGGGTTTTCACGCCTTCCATAACGTCGAGGCGTTGCACGAATGGCTGGTCAATGAGGTCAAGGACGCCGAAGGCCGTGAACGCATGCTCATGCATTTCAAACAGCAAGAGCGCGACATCGAGCAGGAAAAGCCCACGTCGTTGGGGCACAAGCTCGCCAATTTCACCGGCGTTGGCCTGATCATCCACTTCCTGGAGAACACCGAATATGAAAACGTCGGCCTCACCCATGAGTACGACGTGCTACCGGATGAAAACACCGCCAACGACCACCACTTGCTTCACTACCGTGGCGAGATAATCAACGGCGATGCTTTCACCCATTTGAGCCAGTCCACCCATGAGCGCATGTTGAGCGACGCCGTTTACCTGCTGCACTCCAATGCAGAGCTGCGCAAAAAGCTGTGGATCGGCTATCTCAACGCTTTCAATCGCGTTTTTGGGCCGATGGCCGCAGCGGCATGGCCAGCGGCGCTGGTGGTCATAGGCGCGGGCATTGCCAATGTCGGCCTGCACATCGATCAAGCCATTAACGCCACGACCCAGGCCGAACGCAAGGCTGCAGTGAAAGGCGCCATCCTTGGCAGCGTGGACATCCTGTTCAACCTGCCGTTCCTGAGAGGGGCAAGCGAGTTCGCCCAAGCAGCGGAAGCCGAAGCGGAAGCAGAAGCAGCAATCACGCCCGGGGAAGATATGAAGTCGCCGAGCCCTCCGGTGCAACTGCCCATCGAATCCATCCACTCCACCCCGGGAGATACCGGCCTGTTGGCTCCTTTTGAAACCAACGAGATTCTCGACGGCTATTCTCCCGTCAGCGAAGAAGGCAAGTTCCAAGGTATCTATCAGCCTGAAACAGGGGGGAATTACATTGCCATCGATGACAGTTTCTATCAGGTCCGCTACAGCAACGAACTGAATGGCTGGACAATCATTGACCCGGTCAATCCCCACTCCTTTTACCGCAACATACCGGTGTACCTGGATGAAACGGGTGCTTGGGTGCCGATTACGCGTCCCGGTCTGGCGGGTGGTGGCTGGTTCTCCGATCTGTTCGCCAGGGCCGAGCCGGCCCTTCCGGACTTTGATGCCCCCGCGACGGCATACGATGTGCCACAGGACATCAAGCCAGCCCTCAAAAAGGCAGCCAATGGTTCGGAGGCAAAGGGAGATTTGAAGGACGGCTTTATCAATCCCAACAAGCCGGCCGATGAGCTGGAAGCCTTCAAAAGACTGCGCCGAAGGCTATACGACGACGCCGTGTCGTTTTATTCCCTGCCGCAACCCCAGTTGCCACCCAGGCCGGCGATCCCGTCGTTCGTTGCGAATGCCAGGTTCAAGGACATCATCAAAATCATTTTCAAACGCTCGCAAAGCCTGGTCATCGGTGAAGGTCATTCCAGCGTGGGCAGCAAACAGTTTCTGATCGAAAACATGAGCGTGCTGCGAAAACAAAAAGTCAAAACCCTGTACATGGAGCATCTGCTCACCGATTTCCATCAAGCGGATCTCGATGCGTTCAACCGCACCGGGGTAATGTCCGAGGATCTGGAACGTTATCTCAAGGATCTTGATGCTGGTTTCTCGACCGACCCGAGCAAACAATTCACGTTTGAACAGGTGGTCAGGGCAGCGCAACAAAACCGTATCCGCGTGCAAGCCATCGACTGCCTGGCCAGTTACCGCAGCGCCGGCATTCAGGGGGCCGATATCCACTTCCGGCAAAAAATGATGAATTTTTTCGCCCAACAGGTCATCAGCGCCGACCAGGCGGCCAGAGGCGCTCATCGCTGGGTGGCGTTGGTCGGGAACAGCCACGCCAATACCTATGGCGGGGTAGCGGGTGTCAGCGAACTTGAGGGCAGCATCGGCCTGCGTATTGAAAGTGTCGGCGCGGACGAGCTCAGCGGCATCAAGGTCGACCCGGGGGTGTCCGACGTGCCACGACCGGGACAGCCGCCCGGGTTCGCCAAAAATGACTTGTTGCTGCAAATCCCGACGCCGCCAAGCGTGGTGCTTGCACAAAGACTGGAGGATGGCCTGCCCAGGCCTGGCATGTACACCCTCAGCACCAGTACCGGTGAACCCATACTGGTTCATCGCAGCAGAACCGTCACCAACAACGGCATCGTGACCTGGGGGAAACTCGTTCGCACGCCCATCAAACATGATGCAGGCGGCTATTACATCGAACGGGATTCCTGGGAGATCAGCGGACGACGTTTTGCAACTACCGAGGGATTGAGTTCAGCGCTGCATAGGATGGGCTTGGCCCCCGTTCGACTCCCCGGTGTCTGAAACGCAAAAAGGCCGTGCGAACAGGGTTCACACGGCCTTTAACTTGCGATCAAGCCGTCAGAAACGGCGTGGGATCACTCCCACTCAATGGTCGCTGGCGGCTTGCTCGACACGTCGTAAGTAACGCGGGAGATGCCTTCGATTTCATTGATGATGCGGCCGGATACGGTTTCCAGCAGTTCGTAAGGCAGGTGTGCCCAACGCGCGGTCATGAAGTCGATGGTTTCCACGGCACGCAGGGCCACGACCCAGGCGTAACGACGGCCATCGCCGACCACGCCAACCGATTTCACCGGCTGGAACACCACGAATGCCTGGCTGACCTTGTGGTACCAGTCGGCCTTGCGCAGTTCTTCGATGAAGATGTGGTCGGCGCGACGCAGCAGGTCGGCGTATTCCTTCTTCACTTCACCGAGGATCCGCACGCCCAGGCCCGGGCCCGGGAACGGGTGACGGTAGACCATGTCGTACGGCAGGCCCAGCTCGAGGCCCAGGCGACGGACTTCGTCCTTGAACAGTTCGCGCAGTGGCTCGACCAGTTTCAGGTTCATCTCTTCCGGCAGGCCGCCCACGTTGTGGTGCGACTTGATCACGTGCGCCTTGCCGCTTTTCGCGCCAGCCGACTCGATCACGTCCGGGTAGATGGTGCCTTGCGCCAGGTACTTGATGTTGTCCAGCTTGCAGGATTCGGCATCGAACACGTCGATGAAGGTACGGCCGATGATCTTGCGCTTCTTCTCCGGGTCGGCTTCGCCGGCCAGGTTGTTGAGGAACTGCTCCTCGGCATTGGCGCGGATCACCTTGACGCCCATGTTCTCGGCGAACATGGCCATCACTTGCTCGCCTTCGTGCAAACGCAGCAGGCCGTTGTCGACGAACACGCAGGTCAGCTGGTCGCCGATGGCTTTGTGCAGCAGCGCGGCAACCACGGAGGAGTCGACACCGCCGGACAGACCGAGCAATACGTTGTCGGTGCCGACCTGGGCGCGAACCTGGGCGATGGCGTCTTCAGCGATTTTCGACGGGGTCCACAGGGCTTCACATTCGCAGATGTCGAGGATGAAGCGCGACAGGATGCGGCCGCCCTGCTTGGTGTGGGTCACTTCCGGGTGGAACTGCACGCCGTAGTAACGACGCTCATCGCTGAACATGCCGGCGATCGGGCAGCTCGGGGTGCTGGCCAGGATGTGGAAGTCTTCCGGCATTCTGGTGACCTTGTCACCGTGGCTCATCCACACGTCGAGGCCGAACAGGCCATCGGCGTCGATGTGGTCTTCGATGCCGTCGAGCAGGCGGCTCTTGCCGACCACGTCGACACGGGCATAACCGAACTCACGCAGCTCGGAACCTTCAACCTTGCCGCCCAGTTGCTCGGCCATGGTCTGCATGCCGTAGCAGATACCGAAGACCGGCACGCCCAGGTCGAACACGGCTTGCGGGCAGCGAGGGCTGTTGGCTTCGTGGACCGACTCGGGGCCGCCAGCGAGGATGACGCCTTTAGGTGCGAATTCGCGGATCGCATCCTCGTCCATGTCGAACGGATGCAGTTCGCAGTACACACCGATTTCACGCACGCGACGGGCGATCAGTTGGGTGTACTGGGAACCGAAGTCGAGGATCAGGATACGGTGAGCGTGAATATCGAGGGCCATGATTCAGTCTCGTCTAAGTCATTCAGAAACAGTCGTGATTCAGAAACAACTCGGGGCTGAATAAAACAGCCCCGGTTGCTTAACTTGTTGCTTGAAGGCTCAACCTACGCGGTAGTTTGGCGCTTCTTTGGTGATCTGCACGTCGTGAACGTGGGACTCGGCCATGCCAGCGCCGGTGATCCGCACGAACTCAGGCTTGGTGCGCATTTCTTCGATGTCGGCACTGCCGGTATAACCCATCGAGGAACGCAGGCCGCCCATCAGTTGGTGGATGATCGCGCTCAGGGTGCCTTTGTAAGGCACACGCCCTTCGATACCTTCCGGCACCAGTTTCTCGGCGCCTGCCGAAGAGTCCTGGAAGTAACGGTCGGAGGAACCTTGAGCCTGGGACATGGCGCCCAGCGAACCCATGCCGCGATAAGCCTTGTACGAACGCCCCTGGAACAGTTCGATCTCGCCCGGCGCTTCTTCGGTACCGGCGAACATCGAGCCCATCATCACGCAGGAAGCACCGGCCACGATGGCCTTGGACAGGTCACCGGAGAAACGGATGCCGCCGTCGGCGATCAACGGCACGCCAGTGCCTTCAAGGGCGGCGGCGACGTTGGCGATGGCGCTGATTTGCGGCACGCCGACACCGGCGACGATACGGGTGGTGCAGATCGAGCCAGGGCCGATACCGACCTTGACTGCGTCAGCGCCGGCTTCGGCCAGGGCCTTGGCGGCAGCGCCGGTGGCGATGTTGCCGCCGATGACCTGCACTTCCGGGAAGTTCTGTTTGACCCAGCGAACGCGGTCGATCACGCCTTTGGAGTGACCGTGAGCCGTGTCGACCACGACGACGTCAACGCCGGCATTGACCAGGGCAGCTACGCGGTCACCGGTGTCTTTACCGGTGCCGACCGCAGCGCCAACGCGCAGACGACCTTGATCGTCCTTGCTGGCCAGCGGGTAGGCCTTGGCTTTTTCGATGTCGTTGACGGTCATCATGCCCTTGAGGGTGAATTTGTCGTCGACGATCAGCACGCGCTCGATGCGGTGCTTGTGCAGCAGTTCACGCACATCGTTCTTGTCGGCGCCTTCCTTGACCGTGACCAGACGCTCTTTAGGCGTCATCACTTCACGGACAGTGGCTTCCAGACGGTTCTCGAAACGCACGTCACGGGAGGTGACAATGCCGACCAGGTCGCCATTGTGCAGCACCGGAACGCCGGAGATGTTGTGCATGCGGGTCAGTTCGAACAGCTCGCGCACGGTGGCGTCGGCGTCGATGGTGATCGGGTCCTTGACCACACCGGCTTCGTAACGCTTGACCTTGCGCACTTCGGCAGCTTGCTGCTCGATGGTCATGTTCTTGTGGATGATGCCGATACCACCTTCCTGAGCCATGGCAATCGCCAGACGGGCTTCAGTGACGGTGTCCATGGCGGCAGAAACCAATGGAATATTGAGTTCGATGCCACGGGTAAGGCGGGTCTTGAGACTGACTTCGTTAGGAAGCACCTCGGAATAACCGGGCACTAGGAGAATGTCGTCGAATGTCAGAGCTTCTTGGCTGATACGCAGCATCGCGGGGGCTCCCGAGCGGGAAAATGGAAGCGCGCCATTATAGTCAGACACCCCTTCGGGTTCAATGTAAAACTCTGTCTATTATCGATGCAGTGATCGACGGGGCTTGCAGAACCGAAATTCTCCGAGAACCAGGGCCGCTTGCGATGTTCGGCCGAACGATTGTCCGTAGGAGCAAGGCTTGCCCGCGATGGCGATCTTAAGGGCGCCATCGCGGGCAAGCCTTGCTCCTACAGAAGGGTGCACGTTGGATCAACCGCACCTACAGTTCGACTTTGACCCAACTCACCGGCTGATCGAGCCAATCGGCGAATTCGTCGAGAAAGCTCTGCTTGAACCCGGCTTCAGCCCAGTTATTGAAGATGAAACCCAGGTTGGAGAAAGCGCATTCCTGCAAAAACAGAAAGCCGTTGATATCGTCTTCGTGCCCGCATTCGGGGCAGGTGAAGTTGTCGGTGCGCCCTGGCATCCAGTCTTCGAGGCTTTCGAACAGTGCTTCGCCAATTTCCTTGCGGCATTCGGCGCAGCCCGCTTCCTCAAGGAAACCCTTGGCCGGCGTATAGATGCAGCGCTTGGTGACGATTTCCAGGCCGTTGACCGGCTCACCGAACGGCAAGGCTTCCGGATGCAGCACCACCGCGCGCGCACCGTCGCCGATGGCATGGGCCATGCGATTGCCGGTACGACCGCAGGTGGTCAGTTCTTCGTGGATGATGTTCTTGCGCACCAGCCAACGCACAATCGCCCGCGCCCGGGGCTCGTGCACCGGCAGCGTGGAGATTTTCGGGACGATGATGCTTTGCGAATTCATGGGGTACAGGCCTGGAGCTTTGATGAAGGGGAAACGATCAACAACCCCTGTAGGAGCGAGCCTGCTCGCGATAGCGGAGTGCCTGCCAACATCAATGTCGACTATGAAATCGCTATCGCGAGCAGGCTCACTCCTACAGTAAATTGCGGCGAGCCCATAGAAGGTATAGGCCCGTGAGTGCGGTTTTTACAGCTCTACGACCACCGCCTGCGAAGCACGGGTTGCTTTGGCGCGAGCGGTTTCGATCGACTCGTCGCGCGCCAGTGCCACGCCCATGCGGCGCTGGCCATTGACTTCAGGCTTGCCGAACAGACGCAACGCGGTATCCGGTTCGCTCAACGCTGCGCCGAGGTTGGCGAAAGCAGTCTGGGTCGACTGCCCTTCCACCAGAATCACCGCCGAGGCCGATGGGCCGAACTGACGGATCAACGGGATCGGCAGACCCAGAATCGCCCGGGCGTGCAAGGCAAATTGCGACAGGTCCTGGGAGATCAGCGTCACCAGACCGGTGTCGTGCGGGCGCGGCGAGACTTCGCTGAACCACACTTGATCGCCCTTGATGAACAACTCGACGCCAAACAGACCACGGCCACCCAAGGCTTCAGTCACCGCTTTGGCAACGCGCTCGGATTCAGCCAGGGCAATCGGGCTCATGGCTTGAGGCTGCCAGGATTCCTGGTAATCGCCCTTCTCCTGACGGTGGCCGACCGGCGCGCAGAAGGTGGTGCCGCCAACGTGGCGAACGGTCAGCAGCGTGATTTCGTAATCGAAATCGATAAAGCCTTCGATGATGACCCGACCTTTACCGGCACGCCCGCCTTCCTGGGCGTAATCCCAGGCTTTCTGCACGTCATCGGCGCTGCGCAACAGGCTCTGGCCTTTGCCCGACGAGCTCATGACCGGCTTGACCACACACGGGAAACCGAGGTCTTCGACCGCCTTGCGGTAATCCTCGAAGGTGTCGGCGAAGTGGTACGGCGAGGTCGGCAGGTCCAGCTCTTCGGCGGCCAGGCGACGGATGCCTTCACGGTTCATGGTCAACTGCGCGGCGCGCGCGGTCGGGATCACGGTGAAACCTTCAGATTCCAGCTCGACCAGGGTCGCGGTGGCGATGGCTTCGATTTCCGGCACGATGAAGTGCGGCTTCTCGGCTTCGATCACGGCACGCAGGGCCGCGCCATCGAGCATATTGATCACATGGCTGCGGTGCGCCACCTGCATGGCCGGCGCGTTGGCGTAACGGTCGACGGCAATCACTTCAACACCCAGGCGTTGCAGCTCGATCACCACTTCCTTGCCCAATTCGCCACAGCCACACATCAATACGCGGGTCGCGGTGGGCGACAATGGAGTTCCGATACGGGTCATCTGAAGGTCCTCAAGGAGCGGATCATCGAGGGATGCGACGGCTGGCGCGCTTCCCATGGGGAGAAAGCGCGGCATTTTACATGAACTTCAGCTGACGACAGCCTGTTTGCGCAGACGCCAGGCCATGATCAGCCACACGGCCGTGACGCCGGCGAACTTCGAGCCCAGCGCGGTGATGATCACCCCTGGCGTCAGCGCGTCGATCATGCCGAAGAAGATAAAGGTATCGAGGGGAATGCTCAGGGCCGAACTTATCCACAGGCGATCATGCAACGGGCGCCGGGTGATGCTGAACACCAGCCAGTCGATGCATTCGGACACCGCGAACGCCGTAGCGCTGGCCAAGGCGATGGATGGATCGGACGTGACATAAGACAGCACCAGCGCGGCCAGCATCGCTGCAATCGCGCCGTGGCCGAAGCGGGTTTGCACCATGTCGCGCAACACAAACACCAGCCCGCCCCAGGCCGACCAGATGATGTCCAGGTGTGGCGCAGTGGAAAAGGCGTAGTTGATCAGCACGACGCTGCTGATGTAGGCGATCAGGAAGAGCATGGGAGCAGTAGTACCTGTCAATTTTGTGCACAGGGTACTTCATCTTCGGTACACAAATAACCTGTGGCGAGGGAGCTTGCTCCCGCTGGGGCGCGAAGCGGCCCTGAAATGAACGGGCTATACCAGATGGATTGGGGCTGCTTCGCAGCCCAGCGGGAGCAAGCTCCCTCGCCACGAAAGCCCACACCATTCAGCTATCGGATTTAGTCGGCAACATCCACACCAATCCACTGGCCTTGGCCCGCTCATGACACAACCCCAGCACCTTGCGGCGTTCGTCGTTGTCCATGCGGCTCCAACGGGTGATTTCTTCGACGGTGCGCTGGCAACCGGTGCAGATGTCATCGTCGTCCAGCGCACAGATGCTCACGCAGGGCGATGCCACCGGGCGTTCGCTAACCGTCATTCTTCCTGCTCGACAAGGTCGCGGGCGTAGCGCTGAGCGTTGTGCACGTAATGTGCAGCACTGGCTTCGAGCATTTTCTTCTGCGGTTCGGTCAGCTCGCGCACGACTTTGCCAGGCGAGCCCATGACCAGCGAACCGTCGGGAATTTCCTTGCCTTCACCGATCAGCGAATTGGCGCCGATGATGCAGTTCTTGCCGATCTTCGCGCCATTGAGAATCACCGCGTTGATCCCGATCAGGCTGTAATCGCCCACGGTGCAGCCATGCAACATCGCATTGTGGCCAATGGTCACGCCGGTGCCGATCGTCAGTGGATAGCCCATGTCGGTGTGCATCACGGTGCCGTCCTGGACGTTGCTGTTCTTGCCGATCAGGATCAATTCGTTGTCGCCGCGCAGCACGGCGTTGAACCAGACGTTGGCGCCCTCTTCCAGTTTGACCTTGCCCACCAGCACGGCATTGGGTGCGACCCAGCTCTGTGGATGGGTTTCGACTCGGGCGTCGCCCAGGCGGTATTTCATTGTGGTTTCCTCACAGCTCAGGCAGCCGCGTTTCCGGCCATTCGAACGATGGCTTCAGGTATTGATGAAGCTTTTGGGTGGCTGGTGCAGGCTGATTTTCGCGTCATAGAGCAGATTGATCAACTCGACGACCATGATCGCCGTCAGCCCCCAGATCTTGTACTCGCCGTAGCGGTAACTCGGCACGTACCAACTGCGCCCCTGGTAATCGATGCGATGGGTGTGTTCGCGCGGGTCCTTGCGGAAAAATTCCAGTGGCACGCTGAACACCGCGGCGATTTCCGCATCGTTGGCCCGGTACTCGACGAAATCCGGGATCACGCCGACATAAGGCGTGACCTTGATGCCGTGCAGGGAGATCAACGGGCTCAGCGGGCCGATCACTTCGACCAGTCCCGGTGGCAGGCCAATTTCTTCCTCGGCTTCACGCAGGGCGGTGAAAATCAGGTCGGGGTCTTCAGGATCGCGACGACCGCCGGGAAAAGCGACTTCGCCGCCATGGGTCGAGAGGCCGCTGGCGCGCAGGGTCAGTACCAGTTCCGGTTCGTCACTGCGGGTGATAGGCACCAGTACGGCGGCCTCGGGGAAACGCAGGTCAGTCTCCAGCGTACGCGGTGTGTGATTACTTACCCGATGCAGTAGCTCGTCCAGCATGAGTGTTCTCGATCTGTGCCTTACGCTGCATCATGCACCAATCGCTGCGGTCGCCCAACCCCCCGGACAGTGGCGTGTCGCGAAACGACAACTTGCCGACAGACACCGTCGCACGCCAAGATAGGCGCAGCATTCAGGAACCCAAGCATGAAATTTTGCAGTCAGTGCGGCAACCCGGTGACCCAACGCATTCCCGAAGGCGATTCGCGCCTGCGGTTTGTCTGCGACAGTTGTCAGGCCATTCACTACCAGAACCCCAACATCGTCGCCGGCTGCGTCGCGACCTGGGGCACCCAGGTCCTGCTCTGCCGCCGCGCGATAGAGCCGCGTCGCGGTTACTGGACGCTGCCCGCCGGCTTCATGGAAAACGGTGAAACCATCGAACAGGCCGCCATCCGCGAAACCGCCGAGGAAGCCTGCGCCCGGGTGCGCAACCTGAGCATCTACACCCTCATCGATGTGCCGCACATCAGCCAGGTGCATGTGTTTTTCCGCGCCGAACTGGCGGACCTGGACTTTGCCGCCGGTCCCGAGAGCCTGGAAGTGCAACTATTCGACGAAGCGGACATTCCATGGGACGAGCTGGCTTTTCGCACGGTGGGCCGTACCTTAGAATGCTTCTTCGCTGATCGGCGGACCGAGGTCTACCCCGTACGGTCCGAATCGATCCCGCCGCTTGTTCAGCCTGCCATTAGTTGATGCCACTTTGGTATCATTCGTAGCCGCTGCAAATCGTGCCCTGCGGCAGCTCCCTACAAAAACATCTATAAATAAATAGTCGCGACACCTCTCTGGGGAATCGTTTCAATGCGCTGGTTGCTTGCCCTGTTCTGTTTGTCGGTTATCTCGGTGTCCCACGCTTCTGCCGTGGAAACCCTGAACGGCAAGGTCATCGAGAAAGTTCTGGTTCTCAAGTCCGCTCATCAATTGCAATTGATCAATGACGGCAAGCCGATCAAGACCTATCGCATTTCCCTGGGCAAACGTCCCAAGGGACCGAAACTGATGGAAGGCGACAAACGCACGCCAGAGGGTTTCTATTGGCTCGACTGGCGCAAGACCAGTGAAAAATTCAACCTGGCGATGCACATTTCCTACCCGAACATCAGCGACTCGGCCCGTTCGCGACGCGAAGGTGTCGATCCCGGTGGCATGATCATGATCCATGGCACTCCGGACACCGAAGACAACCCTGAACAACTGTTCCACACCCTGGACTGGACTGACGGCTGCATCGCCATGCGCAACATGGACATGCGCGAAGTCTGGAACCTGGTGCCGGACGGCACGATGATCGAAATCCGCCCGTAATTCCGACGACCATCGGTCGCCCCCGAAAAATAAATTCAAAAGATCGCGGCCTTCGGCAACTCCTGCAGGGTGAATACCATTTGCTCCTGCAGGAACGACCGAAGGCTGCGATCTTTGCTTCTCCATTTCCCACCCCTAATACCACTTGATACCAACGCCTGGTCTGCTCGGCCGTCCAGGCCCGCTTAGCTGCGTCCAAAGCCTGGCCAGTGCGTTGACATGGTATGCAAGTGGTATTAGTTTTCCGGCACACCCGAGCGACAATTCCTACATACGTTTCGGACAGCCAAACATGAACGACCTCCAGGCCCTGCGCCCCGACGACACTCAACCGACGCCGCTGTACCTGCAACTGGCGCGCAATCTGGAAACGGCGATCCATGCCGGCCAGTGGAAAGCCGAACAGGCGATGCCGTCGGAACGCAACCTCAGCGAAATGCTCGGCATTTCCCGTGTCACCGCACGCAAAGCCTTGGAAGTGCTGCTCGAACAAGGCCTGATCCGCCGCAACCAGGGTTCCGGCACGTTCATCACACCACGCCTGGAACAACCGTTGTCGCGCCTGTCGGGCTTCAGCGAAATGCTCCGGCTCAAGGGCTTCGTACCCGGCTCGCAATGGCTGGAACGGGAAATCACCCTGCCCACCCACGAAGAACTGATCCGCCTCGGCCTGTCACCCAACGACAAAGTCGCGCGCCTCAAGCGCCTGCGCAAAGCCGACGACACGGTCATGGCCATCGAGATGAGCACCCTGCCCGCCTCGATCATTCCCAAGCCGCAGGCAGTGGGTGCCTCCCTCTACGAATACCTCGACGGCATCGGCAAACCGATCGTGCGCGCGTTGCAGCACATTCAGGCGATCAACGCCTCGGACGAATTCGCCGCACTGGTGGGCATTGCTCCTGGCACCGCCATGTTGCTGATGACCCGGGTCGGCTACCTCGAAGACAACACGCCCATCGAAGTCACCGACACCTATTGCCGTAACGACTACTACGACTTTGTCGCAGAGCTGCGTCGCTGACCCACCGCTGCCGCCAAACAACGAGATTCCGACATGTCCGAAGACAACATCCTCACCAACCAAGGCTGGGTTCGCGGCCGGCTGGTTCACGAACACGGCAAGGTCGTCTCCATCGAAGGCGAACCCTGCGATCCGGCAGACAATGACCTGGCTTACCTGCTGCCGGGTTTCATCGACCTGCACGTACACGGCGGTGGTGGCAAAGACATCATGGAGGGCGCGCCGGCCTTCGAAACCATTACCAAAACCCATGTGCGTTTCGGCACCACATCGTTGCTGGCCACCACCATGACCGCGCCGAGCGAGGAAATCTTGCGCGTGCTCAAAGCCGTCGGCGAGTTCTGTGAGCAGCGGCCAGAAGGCAGCGCCCGGGTCCTCGGCGTGCACCTCGAAGGCCCGTACATCAACCCCGGCAAACTGGGAGCGCAACCGAATTTCGCCCACACCGCGCTGATGGCCGAAGTCGAAGCGTATCTGGCGCTGGCGCCGATCCGGGTGATCACCATCGCCCCGGAAATCGCCGGTCACGATGCGCTGATCCGTGCTCTCAGCGCCCGTGGCATCCGCATGCAGATCGGCCACACACTGGGCAGTTACGAGGAAGGCGTCGCCGCACTGGCAGCCGGCGCCAGCAGTTTCACCCATCTCTATAACGCCATGAGCCCGTTGCATCACCGCGAACCGGGGATCGTCGGCGCGGCATTGGCCCACGCCAAATACGCCGAATTGATTCCCGATCTCCTGCACGTGCACCCCGGCGCCATCCGCGTCGCGCTGCGGTCGATCCCGTGCCTGTATTGCGTGACCGACTCGACCGCCGCCGCCGGCATGCCTGACGGCGAATACAAGCTCGGCAGCCATACCGTGACCAAATGTCTGGGCGGTGTACGCCTGCCCGACGGCACGCTGGCCGGCAGCACGCTGACCATGGATCAGGCCCTGCGCAACCTGGTGAAGATCGGCTTGCCGATCGCCGAGGCTTCGCAACGCCTGTCGCAATTCCCCGCCGACTACCTCGGCATCACCGACCGCGGGCGCTTGCAACCGGGTGCCTGGGCCGACTGCGTGCGGCTGGATCGCTCACTGAAACTGACCGCCGTCATGGTCGAAGGAGAAGACATTGACTTCAAAAATGCTTGAGGAGGCGCTGTCCTCGTTCGAGGCCGTGCAAGCCCAACTGCAGCAACTCGACCCGCAAATGATCGAGATCGCCGGTCGCCTGCGCCGCCAGCCGCCGCAAGTGGCCATGACCGTGGCTCGCGGCAGCTCCGATCACGCGGCCAGTTATTTCGCCTACCTGACCATGCAACTGCTGGGCATTCCGGTGGCGTCGCTGCCGATGTCGGTGGTGACCATGCAGCAGGCGCCGTTGAAGGTCAGCGGCCAGGTCGCGTTCGCCTTCTCGCAATCGGGACAAAGTCCCGATCTGGTCAACAGCCTGCGCCTGTTGCGCAAACGCGGCGCGTTGAGTGTATCGATGGTCAACGCCGCAGACTCGCCGCTGGAAGCCGCCTGCGAATTCAGCCTGCCGTTGTTGGCCGGTACAGAAAGCAGCGTCGCCGCCACCAAGAGTTTCATCGCCACCCTCAGCGCCAGCGCGCGGTTGATCGGCCACTGGAAAGAGGACAGCGAATTGCTCGACGCCGGCCAAGCCTTGCCCGAAGGCTTGCGCGATGCCGCACGACAGGATTGGAGCCCGGCCATTGAGGCCCTGCGCGATTGTCAGCGCTTGATGGTGATCGGCCGTGGTGCCGGTTTCGCCATTGCCCAGGAAGCCGCGCTCAAGTTCAAGGAAACCTCGGCCATTCAAGCCGAAGCCTTCAGCAGCGCCGAAGTGCGTCACGGCCCGATGGCATTGATCGGCGACAACTACCCGCTGCTGGTGTTTGCCCCACGGGGCGCCGAGCAGGCCGGTTTGCTGAGCCTGGCGACGGAAATGCGCCAACGCGGTGCCCGCGTATTGCTCGCCGCCCCGGATGACGTGCTCGAACGCGACCTGACCCTGACCCGCGCAGAGCACCCGGCCCTTGATCCGATTCTGGCGATCCAGAGTTTCTACGTGATGGCCGCCAACCTGGCCGTCGCTCGCGGCATGGACCCGGACCAGCCGCGGCACTTGAGCAAAGTCACGCGCACGCATTAAGAGATTCCTTGTAGGAGCGAGCCTGCTCGCGATGGACCTGAGAACGCCGCGCAGTGTCAGGTTCCCAGCGTAATCGTTGGCGACCATCGCGAGCAGGCTCGCTCCTACAGGGGAACGTTTGAACTTCCTGATGAGACCGAGCCATGCACAAAAACAATAAAGAGCTGACCCTCAGCGCCCCGCTCAGCGGCCCGGTGCTCACGCTCGCCAAAGTCCCGGATGCGGTGTTCGCCAGCGGCGCCATGGGCGACGGGATTGCCATCGATCCGCTGAACGATACCCTACACGCGCCGTGTGCCGGTGTTGTGGTGCACGTCGCACGCACCGGGCACGCCGTGACCCTGCGGGCCGACAATGGTGCCGAACTGCTGCTGCATCTGGGTCTGGATACGGTCGAGCTGCAAGGCCAGGGCTTTTCCATGTTGGTGCAGGAAGGTGCGCGGGTCGCCAACGGCCAGCCACTGCTGCGATACGATCAGGACAAAGTCGCGCAACAGTGCAAAAGCCTGGTCAGTTTGCTGATTCTCACCAATAGCCAGGATTTTCAGGCGCGCCCCATCACGCTCAAATCAGTGAAGGTCGGTGAGCCGTTGCTGCACATCATTCGCCGCCAGGGCGCCGGTGCACTGAATGAAGCTGAACTTGCCGGCGAAGTATTGAGCGGTCACATCCATATCGCCCACCGTGGTGGTCTGCACGCACGACCGGCCGCGCTGATTCGTAAGACCGCGCAAGGCTTCAAGAGCAAGTCGCAGCTGCACTTCGCTGGCAAATCGGCGAACTGCGACAGCCTGATCGGGCTGATGGGATTGGCGATCGGCGAGCAGGACGAAGTGCAAGTCAGTTGTCAGGGACCGGACGCCGAAGCCGCACTGCAAGCCTTGTTGATTGCCTTGTCCACGGCGCTGGCCGAGGAGCACCACGCCGCCGCGCCAGTGCCGACATCGCAGCGCAACCGCGAGCCTGAAGCGGGTGTCCTGCACGGTGTATGCGCAGCGCCGGGGCTGGTCGGCGGGCCGTTGTTTCGCTTGAGCGCGATCAGCCTGCCTGCGGATGCCGGGCACAATGATCCAGCGCAACAGCGACAAACCCTCGACACCGCGTTGGCCCAAGTGCACAGCGAAATCGCCGACACCCTGTCCCACGCCAGAAAACACAAACACACCGACGAAGAAGCCATTTTTGCCGCGCACCTCGCCTTGCTGGAGGACCCGGCATTGCTCGATGCCGCCCATCATGCGATCGATCTCGGCATTGCCGCGACCCACGCCTGGAGCCAATCGATCGACGCGCAATGTGAGGTGCTCCAGCAGTTGGGCAGCTCTCTGCTGGCCGAACGCGCCAACGACCTGCGCGACCTCAAGCAAAGGGTGTTGCGCGCCCTGCTCGGTGAAGCCTGGCATTACGACTTGCCGCCCGGCGCCATTGTTGCCGCCCATGAACTGACTCCCTCCGATCTGCTGCAACTGAGCCAGCAAGGCGTAGCCGGATTGTGCATGGCCGAAGGCGGTGCAACCTCCCACGTGGCGATTCTTGCGCGGGGCAAAGGCTTGCCGTGCATGGTCGCGCTGGGCGCGTCGTTGCTGGTTCAGCAACAGGGTCAAGACGTCGTGTTGGACGCCGATGGCGGTCGCCTCGAACTGGCACCGAGCGCCGAGCGTTTGGCGCAGGTGCGCCAGGTTCAATTGGACCGGCAACAACGTCGCTCCGAGCAACAGGCTCAGGCGCACACGCCGGCGCAAACCCTCGATGGCCTGCACATCGAAGTCGCGGCCAATGTCGCTTCCAGTGAGGAAGCGGCGCACGCCCTGGCCAACGGCGCCGACGGCGTCGGCTTGTTGCGTACCGAGTTTCTGTTCGTCGATCGCCACACCGCACCGGACGAACACGAACAGCATCACGCCTATCAAGCAGTACTGGATGCCATGGGCGACAAATCCGTGATCATCCGCACCATCGACGTTGGCGGCGACAAACAGCTCGACTACCTGCCACTGCCCGCCGAGGCCAATCCGGTGCTCGGTCTGCGCGGCATTCGCCTGGCCCAGGCCCGTCCGGAAATCCTCGACCAGCAATTGCGCGCCCTGCTGCACGTCTCACCGTTGTCGCGCTGCCGCATCCTGTTGCCGATGGTCACCGAGGTCGACGAGCTGCTGCACATCCGCCAGCGCCTCGACGCCCTGTGCAACGAATTGGGCCTCACGCAACGCCCGCAGCTGGGCGTGATGATCGAAGTCCCGGCCGCCGCGCTGCTGGCCGAACAACTGGCCGAACACGCGGACTTCCTGTCCATTGGCACCAACGACCTGTCGCAATACACCCTGGCCATGGACCGCGACCACGCCGGCCTCGCCTCACGCGTGGATGCGCTGCACCCGGCGTTGCTGCGATTGATTGCCCAGACCTGCGCCGGTGCTGCACAGCACAAGCGCTGGGTCGGGGTGTGCGGAGCATTGGCGTCCGATCCGCTGGCCACACCGGTGCTGATCGGACTGGGCGTAAGCGAACTGTCGGTGAGCCCGGTGCAGGTCGGCGAAATCAAGGACCGCGTGCGTCACCTCGACGCCAATGAGTGTCGGCGCATCAGTCAGGGCCTGCTGAAACTGAGCGGCGCCGGCGCGGTGCGTCACGCCTGTCATCAGCATTGGCCGTTGAGCTGAGCTCTCGACAACAAAAAACAAGAATCCAGGGAGAACCGCCATGTACCAACTTTTCATCGAAGGCTTGCAACGCCTCGGCCGCGCGCTGATGCTGCCGATCGCGATCCTGCCGATTGCCGGTTTGTTGCTGCGCCTGGGCGACACCGATCTGCTGAACATCGCGATCATCCATGACGCCGGCCAAGTGATTTTCGCCAACCTGGCGATGATCTTCGCCATCGGCATCGCCGTCGGTTTCGCCAAGGACAACAACGGCACCGCCGGTTTGGCCGGGGTGATTGGCTACCTGGTGATGATCTCCACCCTCAAGGTGCTGGATGCGAGCATCAACATGGGCATGCTCGCCGGGATTGTCAGTGGCTTGATGGCCGGCGCGCTGTACAACCGTTTCAAGGACATCAAGCTCCCGGAGTATCTGGCGTTCTTTGGCGGTCGGCGCTTCGTGCCGATTGTCACCGGCTTCGCCGCCGTCGGGTTGGGCGTGGTGTTCGGCTACATCTGGCCGCCGATCCAGCAGGGTATCAACGGCTTCGGCACCCTGATGATGGAAAGCGGCAGCTTCGGCGCGTTCATCTTCGGCGTGTTCAACCGCCTGCTGATCGTCACCGGGCTGCACCACATCCTCAACAACATGGCGTGGTTCGTGTTCGGCAACTTCACCGACCCGACCACCGGAGCGCTGGTGACCGGCGATCTGTCGCGCTACTTTGCCGGTGACCCGAAGGGCGGCCAATTCATGACCGGCATGTTCCCGGTGATGATCTTCGGCCTGCCCGCCGCCTGCCTGGCGATGTACCGCAATGCCCTGCCCGAGCGACGCAAAGTCATGGGCGGGATCTTCCTGTCGATGGCGTTGACCGCATTTTTGACCGGCGTGACCGAGCCGATCGAATTCGCCTTCATGTTCCTCGCGCCGTTGCTGTTTCTGCTGCACGCCTTGTTGACCGGCCTGTCGATGGCGATCACCAACGCGCTGAACATCCATTTGGGGTTCACCTTCTCCGGTGGCTTCATCGACATGATCCTCGGCTGGGGCAAGTCCACCAATGGCTGGCTGGTGTTCCCGGTGGGCCTGGCCTATGCCGTCATCTATTACCTGGTGTTTGATGTCTGCATCCGCCGCTTCGACCTGAAAACCCCGGGGCGTGAAGGTGTCGCGAGCGCCGCGCAGGTCGCAGTGGCCGACAACGAGCGGGCCGCGGCTTACATCAAGGCCTTGGGCGGCGCCGAAAACCTGATCACCGTCGGCGCCTGCACCACTCGGCTGCGCTTGGACATGGTTGATCGCAACAAGGCTTCGGACGCCGATTTGAAAGCACTGGGTGCCATGGCCGTGGTGCGTCCGGGCAAGGGTGGCAGTTTGCAAGTGGTGGTCGGGCCGATGGCCGACAGCATTGCCGACGAAATTCGCCTGGCCATGCCGGCGCTGGGTCGCGCGCTGATCTCAACCCCGGCAGTCGCAGTCGACGCACCGCCCGCAGCTACGGTGGCGGCATCTGAAGCCCGGCAATGGCTGAACGCTTTGGGCGGTGGCGACAATGTATTGCAACTCGATTGCGTGGCCATGACCCGCATTCGTCTGCAACTGGCGGATGGCAAGGCGTTGTCGGAGTGTGATTTGAAAGCGTTGGGCTGTCAGGGAATCAGCCCGCTGGAAGGCGGCATCTGGCATCTGTTGATTGGCGACAAGGCGCCGAGCCTGAGTGATGCGCTCGAGGCGTTGGTCAATCGCAGTGAGGTGAGTGCCAAGGTTTAGCTGTGGGCTGCCGGACAGGCCGCCATCGCTGGCAAGCCAGCTCCCACAGTGTTCCGGGATATCCACAGTCAATGTGGTAACCACAAAACTTGTGGGAGCTGGCTTGCCAGCGATGGGGCCCTGACCGTCACAGCAAAAATTTGATCGTTCCCACGCTCTGCGTGGGAATGCCTCAACGGACGCTCCGCGTTCGGCTCTGGCGTGGACGCGGAGCGTCCCGGGCTGCATTCCCACGCAGAGCGTGGGAACGATCATCCTGAGCAATAAAAAAACCCGCTGAAATCACTTTCAGCCAGTTTTGATCGTTCCCACGCTCTGCGTGGGAATGCCTCAACGGACGCTCCGCGTTCGG
>NZ_RCOE01000152.1:0-24561 GCF_004321495.1 Pseudomonas sp. Sample_10 | reverse complement strand
TGCGTGCCAAGCACAACCTCGGCCCGGACGTTGCGCTGCAACAGGACAACGACGTTCTCGACACCTGGTTCAGTTCGGGCCTGTGGACCTTCTCGACGCTGGGCTGGCCGGAAAAGACCGAGTTCCTGAAGAAATTCCACTCCACCGATGTGCTGGTCACCGGTTTCGACATCATTTTCTTCTGGGTTGCCCGGATGATCATGCTGACCATGCACCTGATCAAGAACGAGGACGGCACGCCGCAGGTTCCGTTCAAGACTGTGTACGTTCATGGCCTGGTGCGTGATGGCCAGGGCCAGAAAATGTCCAAGTCCAAGGGCAATGTCCTGGACCCGCTGGACATCATCGACGGGATCGAACTGGAAGAATTGGTGCAAAAGCGCACCTCCGGCATGATGCAGCCGAAACTGGCGAAAAAGATCGAGAAACAGACCCGCGACGAATTCGCCGAGGGCATCGCCAGCTATGGCACCGACGCCCTGCGCTTCACCTTCTGCTCGCTGGCGTCCACCGGTCGCGACATCAAGTTCGACATGGGCCGCGTCGAAGGCTATCGCAACTTCTGCAACAAGATCTGGAACGCCGCGCGTTACGTGCTGGACAAGGGCGAAGACTGCGGCCAGAACGGCGAAGCCTACGAACTGTCGCTGGCGGATCGCTGGATCATTTCGCAACTGCAGCGCACCGAAGCCGAAGTGACCCGTCAACTGGATCAATTCCGTTTCGACCTCGCCGCGCAAGCGCTGTACGAGTTCATCTGGAACCAGTACTGCGACTGGTATCTGGAACTGTCCAAGCCTGTGCTGTGGGACGAAAACGCTCCGGTCGAGCGCCAGCGCGGTACCCGTCGCACACTGGTTCGCGTACTGGAAGTGGCCCTGCGTCTGGCGCACCCGTTCATGCCGTTCATCACTGAAGAAATCTGGCAGCGCATCGCGCCGCTGGCCGGCATTCAGGGCAAGACGATCATGCTGCAACCTTGGCCAGTGGCCAACGAAGAGCGCATCGATCCGGCGGCCGAAGACGACATCGAGTGGCTCAAAGGCCTGATGCTGGGCACGCGCAACATCCGTGGCGAGATGAACATCGGCCCGGGTAAACCGTTGCCGCTGTTCCTGAAAAACGTCAGTGCCGAAGATCAGCGTCGCCTGACCGAAAACGAAGCGCTACTGAAGAAGCTGGCGCGCCTGGAATCGATCACCGTGCTGGCTGCGGGCGAAGAAGCACCGCTGTCCGCCACCGCACTGGTTGGCGAGATGGAAGTGCTGGTGCCTATGGCCGGCCTGATCGACAAAGGTGCCGAGCTGGCGCGTCTGGACAAGGAAATCCAGCGCCTGCAAGGCGAAGTGCAACGGGTTGGCGGCAAGCTGTCCAACGCCGGTTTCGTTGACAAGGCGCCAGCCGAAGTCATCGAGAAGGAACGCGCCAAACTGGCCGAAGCCGAACAGGCTCTGGGCAAGCTGGCCGAGCAGCATGCGCGGATTGCCAGCCTGTAACGGCAATTCGCAATGAACAAGGGAGGCCCAGGTGGCCTCCCTTTTCATGCCTACCGTTCTTCGCCCCCCTGTAGGAGCAAGGCTTGCCCGCGATGGCGATTCCACAGACGCCATCGCCGGCAAGCCTTGCTCCTACAGGAGGTATCCGCAGACGCCATCGCGAGCAATCCATGCGCCTGCAGGTCCCCGTGTTGGCATTGTCTGTGGGACAATGCCCGCCACTTTCAGCCATACCCGAATCGACCACCGCCATGACCGCCCCCCGTACACCGAAACCTGCGCGTAGAAAGCCTGAGTCCGCAACCCCGGCCAAAGTCGTGGAGCCGCGCGAAAAGGCCAGCCTGCATCCGCGCAATCGCCATCAGGGTCGCTACGACTTTGCGGCGTTGATCAAAAGCACGCCGGAACTGGCGAAGTTCGTGATCATCAACCCGTACGGCAAGGAAAGCATCGACTTCGCCAGCCCGGACGCGGTGCGGGTGTTCAACCGCGCGCTGCTGAAGTCGTTCTACGGCATCGCCCACTGGGACATTCCGGCCGATTACCTGTGCCCACCGGTTCCCGGCCGCGCGGACTACGTGCACTTTCTGGCCGATCTGCTGGCCAACGGCAATGACGGCGTGATTCCCCGCGGCGCCGCGGTGAAAGTGCTGGACGTCGGTATGGGCGCAAACTGCGTGTACCCGCTGATCGGTCACAGTGACTACCGCTGGCAGTTTCTCGGCTCGGAAATCGATGCCACGGCCATCGCTGCGGCCAAGGCGATCGTTCAATCCAACGGCTTGAACAAAGCCATCCAGATTCGTCAGCAAACCAATCGCAAGCAGATTCTTTTGGGCTTGCTGGAAAGCACCGAGCGCTTTGACCTGACTCTGTGTAACCCGCCGTTTCATGCTTCGCTGGAGGAAGCCACCCGCGGCAGCACGCGCAAGTGGCGAGCGCTGGGCAAGGCCGATCCAAAACGCAAACTGCCGGTGCTGAATTTCGGCGGTCAGGCGGCGGAGTTGTGGTGCGAGGGGGGTGAGGTGCGATTCGTCACGCAACTGATCGCCGAGAGTGCACAGGTCAGCCAACAGGTGTTGTGGTTCAGCACCCTGGTGTCGAAAGCCTCGAACCTGCCGGCTATCCAGACCGCGCTGAAAAAGGCCGGTGCACTGGAAAGCCAGGTGGTGGAAATGTCCCAGGGTCAGAAACAAAGCCGCTTCGTCGCCTGGACCTTTCAGACCAAAGCGCAACAACAAGCCTGGCGGCAGGCGCGCTGGAGCAAAGTCTCTGCAGAGTAAATGATATTGGCAGACCGCCCATGCACTTGTAGGAGCCAGGCTTGCCGGCGAAGGCGTTTTCAAGAGCGCCTTCGCCGGCAAGCCTGGCTCCTGCGAAAAAGGCATGCGCCGATCTGAGCCCACAAAAAAACCGTGCCCGGATTGCTCCGGCGCACGGTTTTTTTTAACAAGTCTTACTTGTTGACAGCGTCGGTCAGGCCTTTGGCCACAACCAGCTTGATCACTTTCTTGGCAGCGATTTCGATGGCAGCGCCAGTCGAAGGGTTGCGGCCGGTACGGGCAGGACGCTCAGTCACTTTCAGCTTGCCGATACCTGGCAGAGTGATTTCGCCGCCGTTTTCCAGCTGATCGGCAACGATTTGGCCCAGTTGGTCCAGAGCGTTACGCGCGGTGGTTTTTGGCGCGTCGATAGCTTCAGCGATGTCGGCGATCAGTTGGTCTTTAGTAAGAGCCATGTAGTGTTCCTTCCCTATCAAATTCATATGGATTGCAGAGTGCAATGTCAGCCATCGAGCCCGATCTTCTGGATCTGGCACCCTCGGCGAAATAACCTCGGGATCGGGGTTATAGATGCCGAAATCAGGGTTTGGTTCGACCTGACAAAAGCTGACTGCAGGCTTAACGCAGTGACTTCGCGCAAGACCGGGCAAAACTAGCACAGAGACGGGGAAATATCCGCCTCTAGCTACCCATTTGGTCAGCTTTATTGCTCTAAACCGGGAAAAAATCGCCCAAGCGCCGCCGGTCGCCCGGGAATTGGCCTTCGAACCGCGCCAAAACCAATGGTTGCGGTACACTGGGCGCTTTTTCGGGGGAGCCTGGCCTCCTCTCTTCAATCAGCCGAGAAGCCCATGCCGATCCGTCATTGCATCGTCCACCTGATCGACAAAAAACCCGACGGCACGCCTGCAGTTCTCCACGCTCGCGACTCTGAACTGGCCGAGTCCGCCGCCATCGAGAACATGCTTGCCGACCTCAACGAAAGCTACAACGCCAAGCAAGGCAAGGCCTGGGGATTGTTTCATCCGGAGTCCGGCGCCTTCCCGTTCAGCGGCTGGTTGAAGGAATACCTCGACGGCGCCCAGGACTTCACAGCCTTCAGTCGCGTAGCGGTGGAACACCTGCAAAAACTGATGGAAGAATCCAACCTCTCGGTCGGTGGCCACGTGTTGTTCGCGCATTACCAACAAGGCATGACCGACTATCTGGCCATCGCCCTGCTGCACCACAGCGAAGGCGTTGCCGTGACCGAGCAACTGGACGTCACGCCGTCCCGTCACCTGGACCTTGGCCAGCTGCATCTGGCGGCGCGGATCAACGTGTCCGAGTGGCAGAACAACAAACAATCCAAGCAGTACATTTCGTTCATCAAAGGCAAGAACGGCAAGAAAGTCTCGGAATACTTCCGCGACTTCATCGGGTGTCAGGAAGGCGTCGACGGGCCGGGTGAAACCCGCACCTTGCTCAAGGCGTTCAGCGACTTCGTCGAAAGCGAAGACTTGCCGGAAGACGACGCTCGCGAGAAGACCAAGACCCTGGTCGACTACGCCAGCAGCCAGGCCAAACTCGGCGAACCGATGGGCCTGGAAGAGCTGTCGGAATTGATCGACGAAGATCGTCCAAAAGCCTTCTACGATCACATTCGCAACAAGGACTACGGTCTGTCGCCGGAGATTCCGGCAGATAAGCGCACCCTCAACCAGTTCCGGCGCTTCACCGGCCGCGCCGAGGGCCTGTCGATCAGTTTCGAGGCGCACCTGCTGGGCTCGAAGATCGAGTACGACGAAGAAGCCGGCACGCTGATCATCAAAGGCCTGCCGACCTCACTGACTGATCAGCTCAAGCGACGCAACTGATGCTCGGCAATGTCCTGAAAAAGGTCATGCTGGTTCTGCTGGTCGTGGTGGTCTATCAGAACTGGGGCAAGATCGAGCGGGTGTTCAACCCGTCGCAAGTGGTGTCCGAGCAGACTCAAGCCAGGGCCAAGGTCGTGCTGTACGCCACCGAGTGGTGTGGCTACTGCAAACTGACCCGCCGCTTTCTCGACCAGAAAGGCATTGCGTACAAGGAATTCGATATCGAAAAAGATGCCCTCGCGCGCAAGGACTACGAGGCGCTGGGCGGTGGCGGGATTCCGATAATCGATGTGAACGGGACGCTGATTCGTGGGTATGACCCGGATGCGATTCTGGCTGCTTTGAAGTAATCCTTCAGATACACGCAATGCTGTGGCGAGGGAGCGTGCTCCCGCTGGACTGTGTAGCAGTCCCTTTTCCGGGGGCCGCTTCGCGCCCCAACGGGACGGTGCGGCGATCCGACAAGCTCCCTCGCCACAGGTGAATGCCTGAGTCAGCAGGCTTCGATACGAAAACCAAAGCGCGGAAAGTGCACATGCACCACACCGCCACGTTCGTCTTCGCGACGCACAATCAATTCCTCGCGCCCGGCAAACAACAACTCGCCCGTCACCGGATCAACGCCATAGTCGGTGGCTGCGACCAGCACTTGCTGGCCCGCCGTGAACCCGTTTGGATCGACGAAATCCTCATTCGGTAACGCCGCTGGTGTCGACGAACGAGCCACCTCCAGCGCCTCTTCGGAGGACATTTCGCTGGATGCACCATGACCGAAGCCCAGCACCCGGGCATGCCAGGCGCTGACCGCCGGATACGCATCGACCAATGGCGCAGTCACAGGCGTCGCCTTGAGAAACCACAGCGAGTGCGCCAGCGCGAAGTCGGCAATCGATGGCTCGCCAAACAGGAAGTCGCCCTGCTCGCGCTGCAGTTGCAACTCCAGGCGCGACATGAGAGTAGGCCACTGATGTTTGGCCTGCTCGATGGACAGTTTTGTCGCACTACCACCGCTGAACAATCCGGCACGGTCGGCGAGAAACGCCTTGATCGCTTCCGGCGGCAAATTGCCGAAGCGTACGGCGACCGATTCCGGTTGGAACACCAGGCTGACCGCATGCTGGAACACCACCGAATCGGCCCAGGTCGCAAAGCTGGCCGTGATCATTTCCTGGCCTTCGGGGAAGAACGCCGGCAGGGCTTTTTCCTGTTCGAGTCGGCGGGCGATCAGCGCCGTGTCGCAATAAATATCCGCGCCGACCTGCAACACCGGCGTCTTGCGGTAACCGCCGGTCAGGGCCGTGAGATCGGGTTTTGGCATCACCGGCGAGATTTTCACCGAGCGCCATGACAGCCCTTTGAAACCCAGCAGCAAGCGCGCCTTCTCCGCAAAGGGTGACGTCGGGTAATGATGCAGAATCAACTCGGACATGCTCGGCTCCGCCGCAAAGATCAGGAGCCCGCAGCTTAGCGCGCAATCGTTTAGCAGCCTACAGATCTGCCTGATGGGAACCGATCAGTCAGATTGATAAGACGCCACCAGGCATTCCTTGGCGCTCTTGCGCAACTTTTTGATCAGTCGTTCCTGGCGCAGCGCTTCGCTTTTGTCGCGGCAGACTTCGGTGTAGACCAGCGCCATGGCCGGGCTCGAGAGGAAAAAGCGCGCGCCCTTGCCGCTTTGATGCTTGGCGAATCGTCGCACCGGGTCGTCGCTGATGCCGCAGTAAAGCGAACCGTTGGCCGCACGCACCAGGTACACGAACCAGGGTTTAGTGATGGGAGCTTCGCTCGGGCTGTTCACGTAACGATCGGGACTTGAGTGGAAACAAGCCGCAATCTTATCAGCGACTGGCCTGGAATGCCTTCAGCCCCTTCAGGGCTTGAGTGCGGACGGCGTTGCGTACCAGCGGTGTCCAGCCCAGCAGTAGGCCCTTGACCCCGAGCGCCTGACGCGACCAGGCCCACATATCGAAGCGGTCATGATGTTCGCAGATCTTGCCGTCGCGAAACACGAACCGCGCCTGAATATCGTTGACCACCACATTGCCGGTCTGGCTGAACAGATACGTCGCCACCCAATGCGCGCCGCCTGTGCGCTCGTCACTGTGCACGTTCTCGAAGGTCAGGGAAAAATCCCTGGCACGGGTGGTGAGCATGCGCCACATGTCGCCGGCATCGCGCCCGCGCAGTTCACCAAACGCAGGATCACTGAACACCACGTCATCGGTATAGCAGGCGCTCATCGCTTCGGCATCCAGTCGCTGGAAAGCCTGGTAGAAGCGGGTGATCAGGGCGTTGTGGGCATCACTCATGGACAGGCTCCGCAAATATCATCAGTAGGTCAGCACGATATGCCGCGAGTGCGTGAATAACCATGGCTATTCACCATAAAAATGCAGGCACTGCTGCAGCCCTGCGACCCACTGAATGACGCTTCGCAACTTAAAGGTAAACGATATCCAGGGTAGCGCTGCCGTCTATGGGCATCTCGGCTGTGAGCGTTCCTGGTTTATTGATGCTCGTCGCCACAATCAGATCGGCCGCCATTGTCTGGATGGCGACGGGCGTGTAATCCGGGTTGCCCGGGCCACTCACGGACCTCATCCACTCAGGTTGCCAGATTTGGCCAGTGCTCGAATAGAACCATGTATTGCCATTGACTGACTCCACCACTGGAAGTACTGCGCCGTCCCCCAGCACGTTCTCCATGGTCAAGTTATAAAACCCAACCTTGTGGTCACCTTCGCCCACGCCCAACCCAAAGGAAGACAGGCCATTGTTAGAGGCAGTCCCCTTCCTGTTATCGGTACTTTTAACTGCAAACAATGTAGCGGCATCACAACTTACGCTCATTTGTAGAGCAACTTGCGGTAACGTATTTACGCCTTTTTTCAGATCTTTGAATGAGATCTTTCCGTGATCGACCATTCCACCATTGGACAACTGCGGCATACACGCCGCTGGCGTGATTTTCCCCGTGACACTCAAATCGACGCTCGATGCAGCATTGACGCTGGTCGTGCCAGCAACCAGCAGAGTTGCAGCGATATAACTTAAACGCTTTTTCATTTCCTTATGTTCCTTCAGACACTTTATTTATTTTGCAGAGGCGGATTTCAACTTATCGAAATCACCAAACCCCCTACTTGGCGACTGCAATATAAGCCCGCAATAAGCGTCAAAAAATACAACTAATACGAATTTTCCTTGAGGGTGCTGACCCACACGAACTTATCAATCCTGATGCACCATTCCGCTCTCACGGGCATAGGCGAACAGATCCACATCGGTAGAAATGCCCAGTCTTCGCATGGCCATGATTTTCTGTTTGCTGATCGTGGACACGCTGCGGTTGAATTGCTCGGCAATTTCACTCACGGTCATGCCGCTGGCGAGCATTCTCACCACTTCATGTTCCTTGGCCGACAGCGATGGAGATCCCGATTGCGCCTCGGTTTCTGCCGAAGCCAGTGCCGCGCGCAAGGAGTCGCTGATAAATCGCCGCCCTTCGCCCACCGCCTTGACGGCCATCGGCAGCTCCCTGGCCGAGGCATCCTTGGCGATGACCCCCATTACACCTTGGGCAATTGCCGCTCTGAGCGTCATGACGTTGGCGAGCATCGTGACCAGAATGATTGAAGTTTGCGGATAGTGGCGTCGCACCATTCCGAGCATTTTCAAGCCATCGGCCTGCACGTTGCCGGGCATGCTGAAGTCAGTGATCAGCAAATCGCAAGGCGATGTTGAAAGCAGGCTCAGCAGGCTGTCAGGCCCCTCAGCCTCGCCCACGATGACGCAAGTGCCGCTCAGGTCAATGAGCATCCGCATTCCAATACGAACCACCGGATGGTCATCAGCAATGATTACCTGCATTGTCGGATTAATCCTGTTGAGTGACTGGAGTGCGCAAAAAAATAGCGCCGTCCTTGCACCATCACAACGACCAATCTCGCACGCAAAAAAATGTCAGCCAATGTCTGCGGGGGACTGTCCTTTATCCGATAGAACAATAAGAAGCGCCCTACAGTTCATATATCCGATAGACCACATAGATAGCCTACAGACAACGCCTTCATTCAATACAAGCTGTAGTACACCTCGCACTTTCTTACAGTCAATGGCACGTTTTCGTATTAGTTGCATTCCACCTGATTACCTCGACCGTTAGATTGCGCCTGTCCGTACAGGGCAACTTCCAATCATCTTCGTTCAAGGAAAAGCGAATACATGAACCAAGGACGACCCATCACGCAACGATGCGCCCTCGCTTTGATGAGCATAACGTGGCTGACCTGCGCGCACTCTGCGCTGGCGGCGGGCAACGCCGATCTGAGTGTCAGCGGAATCATTACACCGAGTTCCTGTACACCCTCACTGTCGAACGGCGGCATCGTCGATCACGGCAAACTGACGTCGAAAAATCTCGATCAGGACTTGCCTACCCGGTTGCCCGCCAGCGAACTGCAGTTGCAGATCGATTGTGAAGGCCCGACCTTTTTCACCCTGACCACCATCGACAATCGCGCCGGAACGTCGGCCGTCAACCAGGCTTATCACGGCCTGGGTACGGTCAACGACGACCAGAAGCTGGGTAGCGTGGGGTTCGGAATCTTCGAACCGCAAGCTGACGGCAATACGGTGTTGACCATCATGTCCCGCGACAACGGCAGTAACTGGGGACTTTCGACCTATCTGGGGCACGCCGGGTTGACGGCGTTTGCCAGCCCTGACGATCTGCGTACGCCCATCGCGTTGCAGCACCTGAGTGCTCGCTTGCGCGCCGTCACCCTCATTGCGCCAGCCAGTGGCCTGACTCTGCTTGATGAGGTGCCGATCGACGGGCACGCCACACTGCAGATCACTTATTGATCATCGCGCCGCTGTTTATTCCACATCAGGAGCTTCACCATGAACAAGACTTTCAACACCCTCTTGGGCGCCATGTTGCTGGCCGGCAGTGCCTGCGCTTTTGCTGCCTCCAGCGTCGACCTGAGCGTGAGTGGGACGATCACTCCGAGCGCCTGCGAACCAACCCTGTCCAAAGGCGGGCTGGTGGACTACGGCAAGATTTCGGCCAAGAGTTTGAACCCTGACAAAGCGACATGGCTGCCCGAGCAATACGTGCAACTGACGCTCACCTGCGACGGACCGACGCTTGCCGGCCTTGAGGCCAAGGACAACCGTGAAGGTTCAGATTTCAATAATGACCCCTACGATTTCGGCCTCGGGCTAATCAACACCAATCAAAAACTGGGAGCGATGAACTTGCAAATTAGGAGCCCACTGGCGGACGGCATAAGAGTCGGCACGATTGGTTCGGAGGACCGCGGTTCGACCTGGTACCAAACCCGCGATCTGATGCGAACCAACATTCTCACCGTCGCCGACGTCAGCAGCGTAATACCAAAACCGTTTCAGACACTGGTTTCCGATCTCGAGATCGCACCTCGAATTGCCCCTGCCAACCAGCTCAACCTGACCAACGAAGTGGCCATCGATGGCTCGGTAACCCTGTCTGTGGTTTACCTGTAAACCATCGAGAAATCGAAGCGCGGCAGGTCGTCCACCCGACCTCCTGCCCGTTCACCAGGACTGCGTTGACCAGAACTAACTCTAGCCATGCTGACTTTTCCTTTTTTTACACAGGCAACCACCATGACTCTTTTCAACGGCGCGCGATGCAGACGTTTCTGTCTGGGCACGCTGGCCTATCTGTTCGCTGGCTACGTCGTGGCCGATGGCATGGTCCCCGACACCTCTGTGGTGATCGTCAATGAAGCCGATGGCGAAACCTCGGTGTCGGTCACCAACACTGACGCAAACCTGTCGTTGCTGCATGTCACCCTCGAAGACATTCCCGAGGACAAGGAACCGCTGTTGTTCGTCACGCCGCCGCTGGCCCGGGTCGAGGCGGGCAAGAGTCAATTGGTGCGGTTCATCCTGCAGACCTCCACGCCCCTGACCACCCAGCGCCTGAAGCGGGTCATTTTCGAGGGCATGCCTCAAGACCGTAAACCGGCCGAAGCCGGGCGTGCACGGGTCGGCGTGACGGTGCGGCAAAACTTGCCGGTGATCCTGCACCCCAAGGGCCTGGTGCCCAATCGCACACCGTGGACGGGGCTGACCTGGCGCCTGCAAAACGATCAGGTCAGCGTGCACAATCCATCACCCTATGTCGTGCGTTTGGCCCAGGAACTGACGCTGCTGCCCGGTAATGGTTCGGCGTTGTTGCCGCGCACCTACGTGCTGCCGGGGGAAACCTTGAGCGTGCCCGCCAAAGGCGCTGCCGCCACCCGCGTACGGATACAACCGGCGACGGTCTACGGCTTCGCGGTGCCGCATTTCGAAGCACCGTTCGAGTCCTGAACCGCCACGACTGCGCGACGATGGAATAACCCGCGCCGAAGTTTTCGGGTAACGGCCAGCGAGCTGTTACCCAAGGCGTGACTGAATTTCAACGATCAGTTCAGCACGCCCGCATAAACCAAGTGAACCCCATGAACACAGTAACTTTTTACCGTGATGGCGAAGCCGTGCCTGTGATTCGGACCCGCGTCCACTCACGCCGGTTGCGTCGACGGACAACATTGGCCTTATTGCTGATCAACACGCTGATGGTGCTCGACGCTCGCGGTAGCGAATTACTACTGGCGTCCTTCGATAGCAACACGCTGCGACAGCGCGGTATCGATCCGGCACTGGCGACCTTGCTGATGGAAGCGCCACGCTTCGCCACGGGCCGGCATTCGGTGACGCTCAGCGTCAACGGCCAACGACAGGGTCGCGTCGACGTCGCCTTCGATCGCGCCGGTGTACTGTGCTTTGACCGCACGCTGCTCGACAAGGCCAACCTGAACGTGCCCGAGCAGATCCTCGACGACGATGGCCGTTGCTACGACTTTCTCGCCCTCGCGCCGCAAACCGCCATCGAACAGGATCCGGCCAACCTGGCCCTGACGCTGGTTGTGCCGACCCATGCTATTCGACCCGCCGAACGCGATGTCAGCGGCTATCAAACCGGCGGCGTCGCTGCGCTGCTCAACTACGACATTACCGGACAGCACAGCCGTTTTGGCGAGGGTACGAGCCGCTATGCCTCGGCCAACACCGAGCTGGGTTTCAATGCCGGCGACTGGATCGTGCGCAGTCGTCAGGTGCAGACCTGGCAGGATGACGTGTCGCGCACAACGCATATCGCCGCTTACGCCCAGCGCACCTTCGCCAGTCACGAAGCCGTGTTGCAGGCCGGCCAGATCAACCTTTACAACCCGGTGTTGGCCGGTGCGCAGATCACCGGCGTACAGGTTCTCAACGAACAGGCGCTGCAAGCCGAAGGGCAAAGCGCAGTCATCGAAGGCATCGCCAACAGTCAGGCACAGGTTGAAGTGCGGCAGAACGGTTCGCTGATCTATTCCACCGTGGTGCCCGCAGGCCCCTTTGCCCTGAACAACGTGCGCCGGCTCAATAGCCGCTCCGACGTCGAAGTCACAGTCAAGGAGGAGGACGGCAGCCAGCGCAGTTTCACGATACCGGCGGCGATGCTCGGTATCGGCTTGCCAGCGCCAGGCTTCTCCCTTGCGGCGGGAACCGTGCGCAGGAGTGGCGATGAGCAGGGTGACGAACCCTGGGTCGTCAGTGGCGGATGGAGCGGCGTATTGAACCCGCAAATATTGATCAGCGGCGGGCTGACCGGCGCCGCCGACTATCGCGCGGCCGGTACCAGCGTCGGCCTGTTGCCTTCGCCGGATACCCAGCTCCAGGCGACACTGACCGGCGCGGATGCCAGCGGCCGCCAAGGCGGCCAGGGGCTTCAGGCCGACCTGAGCCTGTCGCACCGTTTCAGCGAGCGCTGGGCACTGAATGCCGCAAGTTCCTACCGAACCCTGGGTTATCGGGAACTGGAAGACGCGGTATTTGACAACACTAACGACGACCAGAAATCCCGCTACCGCGACCAGCAAAGCGCGGCCCTGTCATGGTCCCATCCGTGGTTCGGCGCCTTCAGCGGTGGCTTCAGTCAGTCAAGCTCGTTCGATGGTCAGAGCAGCAGCCGCGCCCTGGCGTCCTGGGGCACCAACATCAAAGGGGTGTCGCTATCGGCAACGGCGGAATGGCAACTCAGTGGGCCCAATCGCACCGACGATAGCGTCTACCTGAATCTGAGCATTCCCCTGGGTGAAAACCGTCGTGCGCGCACCTGGGTACGCAGTTCCGGTGGCGAGTACCGCAGCGGCGTGGGCTTGAGTGAACAGCTCAACGACCAACTGGCGTACCGCGTCGGCGCTGAACACGACTCCCGCAATAAAGAGGTGCAGTCGTCCGCCGGCGTTTCCCTGCTGCCGCGCTACACCCAGCTGGATCTCAACTACACCCGCGCCGACGCCGCGCGCTCCAGTTACCAGGCCAGCGCCCGAGGCGGTGCGGTGCTGCACGACCGAGGTTTGACGCTCTCGCCTTACCCGATCAGCGACACCTTCGGTTTGCTGTCTGTTGGCGAGATGGGTGCCATCAAGGTGTCGACGCCGAGCGGTCCGGTGTGGACCGATTGGCAAGGTCAAGCAGTGATTCCACAGCTCACGGCCTATGGCAAAAGCCCGGTGGAAGTCGACACCAAAACCCTGCCGCGCAACGCCGACATCAGCAACGGCCTGGCGGTGATTTCCGCCGGGCGCGGGGCGGTCGACAAGGTCGAATTCGGCGTCAGCCTGACCCGCCGCGCACTGCTAAAAGTCACCACCGCCAACGGTGCACCCCTGCCCCGCGGCGCTGCGGTGAATACCGAGGATGGCGAGTTTGTCACCCTGGTTCAGGAGGGCGGACTGGTATTCCTGCCCAACGTACTGGCCAGCCAGGCGCTGTTCATCAAGGCGCCCGGGCTTGAGCGTTGCGCACTGCATTTCGAACTGCCGGCAGACGCCGATACCGACGCCTACTACGAAACCACTGCCGCCAAGTGCAGAGCCCCATGAGGATGACTTGATGAATCTGACCCGCCTGTTGCTGGCTTCCGTCGTTGCGTTGACGCTCTCACCTTTTGCCTGGGGATCGGTTGAGGACTGTCAGTTAAACCTGAGCCAGCCGGTCGTCGATTACGGCTTGATGAACCGTGCGATCCGCGCCGATTCGGTATCGGAGCGCAACCTCGGCGAGCGGCGGTCGAGCCTCACCCTGACCTGCTCGAAACCCACCGACATGAGCCTGTTCTATCGGGCCATGGCAGCAACGTCCAACCGCTTCCACTTTGCCGAACGTGGCACTTATCAGTTGCACATCCGCGACGCGGTGCTCGATGGTCAGTCGGTAGAGCTGGGGCTGATCGCCGCTGCTGGTCAGGCACCCGCACAAACCGCAGCGCAACTGGCCTGGCGACCGGAACATGGCGTGGTTCCGGTGCAAGGCGGAGTGCCGATACAGGGCCGCACTTTTTCGGCCCAGCTTGAATGGACGGCATGGGTTCAGGAACAAGGAATGCAAGTGCGCGACGCGGTGACCTGGGAGGTGGCCGGGGTGTTCGACGCCGTGTCGGCCGATCGCAGTCGCGAGGCGACGTTGCGTGCACGCTTCGCTCCGGCGGCCTGCGAAGCGGCGCTGTCCAACGGCGGTGTGGTGGATTTCGGCAGCCTGACGATCAACGACCTCAACGCCGACAAGAGCACCCGCCTGCCCGCGCGCTCGCTGAACTTGCGGGTCGGCTGCGATGGGCCGACGGCTTTCGCGTTGATCATGCACGACAATCGTGCGGGCTCGGCGACAGTCGACAGCGACTTCCATTACGGCCTCGGCACCGATGCCCGCAACAACAAAATCGGCTTTTTCGCGCTGAATATCGACCCGGCAAGCGCCCATGCCGACAGTTTTGCCCGCCTTTATCGAACCGACTCAGCCGGTGGCAACACAGGCTGGAGCAGCGCCAGCGCCAATCCGATCGCCATCGCCAAGACCCGTTACCTGAGTTTCACCGACAGCGCTGGCAGCAGCGCGGGCCCGACCATGATTCAGACCTTCAACGCCAGCATCACCGTCGATGCGGTCATCGCGCCGCTCAACAGCCTGGACTTGAGCAACGCCATCGACCTCGATGGCGCAGGAACGATCGAGATCATTTACCTGTAACACCTGACCCACCTGGTTGAATCCGGGGCGCAATCAAGCGCGCTGGATCAGCCAGGAATAAACCCGCAAAAAGGAATGAAAAAATGAAAAAGTACTTCATGGCATTGTCGACCGCCGCTCTGGTCAACGTCGCACCTTATGCCCTTGCATCGTCCACGGACCTGACGGTCACAGGCGTCATCACCCCGGCTGCCTGCACGCCAAGCCTGTCCAACGGCGGTGTCGTGGATAACGGCAAGATTTCGGCGAAGGACCTCAACCCGACCACCAGCACCATGATTGGCAGGCATCCGCTGAAACTGACCGTGGCGTGTGATGCACCGATTCAGTTCGCATTGAACCCGATCGATAACCGGGCCGGTACTGGAGCATTACGGACCTGGTTCGGTCTGGGATTAACCGATGCAGGCGAAAAACTAGGTCATTTTTCGATCGGTGTCAGTAATACCCTCGCGGACGGAGTGGCGGCGCAAGCAATCGAATCCGACGACAACGGTCAATCCTGGTTCAGGGCTCACGGGTCAGCCCCCGGGCTCCTCTTGTCTGTAGCCTCAACCACTGATGACAGCACGCCATTGAGGGTAAAAGACCTGACCATGGATTTCGAGGTCAGAACCAGCATCGCGCCCGCCAACAGCCTGACCTTGACCGATGAAGTGGTCATGGACGGTTCCGCGACATTCGAAATGAAATACCTGTAAGCCCCTGAAAAACTGCAGGGGCGTGCTCGCTCCTGCAGCTCAGATGCATGAGGAGCCCATCGATGAAAGATTATTTTGCAGCACCTTTGACTGTCGTTCTTGTCTGCGTCGCGCCCCATGTGCTGGCCGCCTCGACGGTCGACCTGACGGTGAAGGGCACGATCACGCCCGTCGCCTGTACACCGGTCCTGTCCAACAATGGCACGGTGGATTACGGAAAGATCTTCCGCCAGGACCTGAGCGTCGACAAGCGCACGCAACTGCCTGATCAAGTGCTGGACCTCAACATCCAATGCAACGGCCCTTCGCGTTTTGCCCTGGTCATGCACGACAACCGCGACGGGTCGGCCATCGTCAACAGCGAGATTTATTACGGGCTGAATCGCGACAAAAGCGGCAACAACATCGGCCTGTATTCGCTGAACTTCGATCCCGCCCAAACGGTGGTGGATGACCTTTCGCAGGTCTACCGCACCGACTCCACCACGGGCGGCCTGGCCTGGAGTTTATCCAGCAGCCGCCCGATTCCGATTGGCGCCAAAAGCTACCTGGGATTTACCGACGTTGCCGGTAGCAACGCCGGTCCGATCTTCATCCAGCACCTGTCGAGCCGAGTCACCATCGAAACCGTCATCGCGCCCACGTCCCAGCTGGACTTGAGCGCCGATGTCCAGCTCGACGGTTCGGCGACCCTGGACATGGTTTACCTTTGATTCAGACTTTTTCGCTGAGCACCTGGACATACAGTGAACGCCCGGCGCCCAAGCCGGCAATGATGGCGCCGAGGCCGATCACCCCAAAGATCCAGCCCACGGCGGTCCAGCCACCGGTCCAGTCATGCACGATGCCGACTGCGAATGGGCCCATGGATGCCAAGGTGTAACCGAAACCCTGGGTCATGCTCGACAGGTTCGCCGCCACATGGGCATCGCGCGAGCGCAGCACGATCAGGGTCAGCGCCAGGCTGAACGTGGCGCCCTGCCCCAGCCCCAGCACAATCGCCCAGCCCCACAAGCCTTCGAGCGGCGCGTACAGGCAACCGAACAGGCCGCCGAGGGTCAGCGCCATCACAATCACGATGGCCAGGCGCTGATCCTTGCCGCGAGTCGCCAGCCATGGCGCGGCGAGGGAACTGACCAGTTGCACGATCACCGAACCCGATAACACCAGCCCTGCCTGGGTCGGCGTCAGCCCGCGACCGATCAGGATCGATGGCAACCAGCCGAACACGATGTAAGCCAGTGACGATTGCAGGCCCATGTACAAGGTCACTTGCCAGGCCAGCGGGTCGCGCAGCAAACCGCGAACGCGGTAAGCGACATGATGCGCGCCGTGCTTTTGCCCCACTTGCGGTAACCAGAAAAGGGCCGCGACCAGGGCCGGGATCACCCAGAAACCAAGGCCCATGGCCCAGCTCCGGTCGAAATGCTCGCTCAACGGCACGGTCGCCCCCGCTGCCATCGCCGCCCCCAGGCACAGGGCCATGGTGTAGACACCGGTCATGGTGCCGGCCTGCCTCGGGAAATCACGCTTGACGATGCCCGGCAGCAAAACGCCGATCACACCGATGCTGGCACCGGCCAACACGCTGCCGGCAAACAAACCGATTTCGCCAAAAGAGCTGCGCACGATGATGCCGCCAGCGAGGGTCAGCAAAATGCCCAGCACTACCCGCTCGGCACCGAAGCGACGCGCCAGCACCGGCGCCAACGGCGCAAACAGACCGAGGCAAAGCACCGGCAACGTAGTCAGCAAACCAGCCTGGGAGGCCGAAAGACCGAGTGACTTCGACACGTCACTGAGCATCGGCGCCATGCTCGACAACGCGGGGCGCAGGTTCAGCGCCACCAGAATCAACCCCAGCAGCAACAGCCAGGGCCGACGCAGGACCGGATGCGTTTGCTGGACCTGCTCGTCATCGGCCTCGGCATCGATCAGCAACTCTTCGAGCTCCGCCGTGCGCTTGGATTGCGTGATATTGCTGTGATCGCTGGACATGCGGTTCTCGGTTTCAAGGTTCATTGATCAACTGCCTCGACAGCGCTTTGGCGCGTTCCGGGTCGCGTTGTTCGACGGCATCGAGCAGTGCGATGTGCAGGTCGAACACTTCCTGGCGTCGGGGCGTGATGTTCAGGCAGTGGCGCAACTGCGCGCCGACGACGCTGGAGAAATAGCGATACAACTCGCTGAGCGTGGGGTTGTGCGCCGCATCCACCAGGCGACGATGGAACACCAGGTCGCAGGCAATATAGGTGTCGAGGTCGCCGTGATAGTGGCTGCCGCTGACACCCAGCGCTTCGCGCAACGCCACCAGGTCTTCATCGGTTCGGCGCAGTGCCGCCAGCCCAATGGCCTCGACTTCGAGGATGTGCCGGGTTTCGCGGGCCTGTTCCCGCGAACAACTGGACAACGCCTTCAAGGTGTCCAGCGGATCAACCACCGCCCGTAGATAACTACCGTCGCCCTGGCGGATTTCTATCAACCCGGAAAACGCCAGCACGCGCATGGCTTCACGCACCGTGTTGCGGCTAATGCCCAGTTCTGCCGACAGCTCGGGTTCGGTGGGTAAGCGCTGGCCGACCGTCCAGGCACCTTGGGTGATGCGCAGACGCAACTGGTCCAGCGCCTGGTCGACCAGGGATCGTTTAACTAATGGAGAAATGTCAGACATAAGGCTCGCCTTTTCATCCAATCATAGGATGAATTATCTGACATGTTAGTCAGCTTCGAGTAGGACGGCAACCGCCTAGGGTCAGAGAGAGGAAATGCAGCGGGATTTTCGATTAGTCAAAATTACCCTTTAAGGGTAATTTCAGGGACAGGGTTTTGGATTCTTATGGAAAAGAACACACCCCATTTCGACTTGGCGGTGATCAAGGCCGAAGTCAGGCGGCTTAGAAGAAAAGCCTTCACCAAAACCGCGGCAAAGGCCGGTCTGAATCTCGGCCTTAGCCTCAGAGAGATGCAAGATATCGTTTTCGAGTTACAGAACAGGATGTTGTACAAATCGATGACCACTTATGACGATCATCGAGTCTGGCAGGACGTGTATCACATCAACTCACAAAATCTGGAGATTTACATCAAGGTGACGTACCGCCCTGCCGGCGGCCCACCGGTAATCTCCTTCAAGGAGAAAAACCCATGAATACCCAGCAATGTTTCAGCTGTGGTGCACGTGAGGGAATGAGACATTTCGAGGGGCGCAGCGAGACCCTGAGTGTCAAAGGCATGGAGCGCCGAGTAGATAATCTTTCTGGCTGGGAGTGCCAGAAGTGCGGTGAAGTCGAGTGGGACCCCGATACGGATAGTGCGGAGCGTTATGGGGAAGCAGGTGATGCGCTGGTCATCGCCGCCAGGCAAATGATCGGCGCCGAGATGAAGCGTATCCGTCGCAAATTGCACCTTACGCAAAAAGAGACGGTGCAACTGCTTTCCGGTGGCGGGCACAACGCATTCTCACGTTACGAACGCGGCGAAGTTCTTCCGCCGAAGGCGTTGATGCTGCTAATGCGCCTGCTGGATCGCTACCCGCATTTACTCGCCGATGCGAAGATCCTGGCTGAAGGAGCGGATTTGAGGGGAGCGTTCAAATTTACTGAGCACCAGGAGCACGAAACACTCACTGTGCCGTGAGCCGCAAACATAAAAAACCCGGCGCGAGGCCGGGTTTGTTTTATCAGTCAGCCTGCCATCAATGCAGAATCTGACTCAGGAACAGCTTGGTCCGATCATTCTGCGGGTTATCGAAGAAGTCGTTCGGTGCTGCCTGTTCGACGATCTCCCCCTTGTCCATGAAGATCACGCGGTTGGCCACGGTACGGGCAAAGCCCATTTCGTGGGTCACGCAGAGCATGGTCATGCCGTCTTCGGCGAGGCCGATCATGGTGTCGAGTACCTCTTTCACCATTTCCGGATCGAGTGCCGACGTCGGTTCGTCGAACAGCATGATTTTCGGCTTCATGCACAGCGCGCGGGCGATCGCCACACGCTGTTGCTGGCCGCCGGACAGTTGCCCCGGGTACTTGTGCGCCTGTTCCGGAATGCGTACGCGCTCCAGGTAATGCATGGCGATTTCCTCGGCCTTGCGCTTGGGCATCTTGCGTACCCACATCGGCGCCAGGGTGCAGTTCTGCAGGATGGTCAGGTGCGGGAACAGGTTGAAGTGCTGGAACACCATGCCGACTTCACGGCGGATCGCTTCGATCTGCTTGAGGTCGTTGGTCAGCTCCACGCCATCGACCACGATGCGCCCCTGCTGGTGTTCTTCCAGGCGGTTGAGGCAGCGGATGGTGGTGGACTTGCCGGAACCCGACGGGCCGCACAGCACGATACGCTCGCCCTGCTTGACGTTGAGGTTGATGTCCTTGAGTACGTGAAACTGGCCGTACCATTTGTTCACGCCCTGCATCTGAATAATGCCTTCAGGGCTCACAGGCTGCTTGATTGCTTCGCTCATCACAAAACTTCCTAAATTGGGTAGCGCGTCAGCGCTTGTGGCCAGTGTCGAGCTTGCGTTCCAGATGCATGGAATAGCGCGACATACCAAAACAGAAAATCCAGAACACCAGGGCGGCGAACACGTAGCCTTCGGTGGCCATGCCCAGCCATTTCGGATCGGCAGCCGCTTGTTTGACGCTGTTGAGCAGGTCGAACAAGCCGATGATGATTACCAGGCTGGTGTCCTTGAACAGTGCAATGAACGTGTTGACGATGCCGGGGATTACCAGCTTCAAGGCTTGCGGCAGAATCACCAGGCCCATGCTGCGCCAGTAACCCAGGCCCATCGCCGCGGCCGCTTCGTACTGCCCCTTGGGGATCGCTTGCAGGCCACCGCGCACCACTTCGGCCACGTAGGCCGACTGGAACAGGATCACGCCGATCAACGCCCGCAGCAGTTTGTCGAAGTTCATGCCTTCAGGCAGGAACAGCGGCAGCATCACCGAGGACATGAACAGCACCGTGATCAACGGCACGCCGCGCCAGAACTCGATGAAGGTCACGCAGACCACCCGAATCGCCGGCATGTTCGAACGGCGGCCCAGCGCCAGGACAATCCCCAACGGCAGCGCACCGGCGATACCGACAGTGGCGATCACCAGGGTCAGCATCAGACCGCCCCACTGGCTGGTCGCCACCTGGGTCAGGCCGAAAACGTCACCGTGCAACAGGCACCAGGCAATGATCGGGTACAGCACCAAAAAGCTCAGGCCATACACCGCTTTACGCGGGAAGCGCGAGATGAACAGAGGCGCTACGCCAATCACCGCCAGCCATACGGTCAGGTCGACGCGCCAGCGCAGATCCGTCGGATAGTAGCCGTACATGAACTGGCCGAAACGCTGCTGGATGAACACCCAGCAGGCGCCCTCCTTGGTGCAGTCGGCCTGGCTGGTGCCTACCCAGTTGGCGTCGATGATGGCCCACTGCAGAATCGGCGGAACCACCAGGTAGATCAGGTAGAACGCGAACAGGGTCAGCAAGGTGTTGAGCCAGCTGGAGAACATGTTTGCGCGCATCCACGCCACTACACCGATGCTGCTGCTCGGTGGTGGCATGTCAGGTTTGAAAGTATGAGTACTCATGCGCTTTTCCTTACCGCTCGATCAGCGCAATGCGCTTGTTGTACCAGTTCATCAGCAGGGAAATGCTGATACTGATCGCCAGGTACACGCTCATGGTGATGGCAATCACCTCGATCGCCTGACCGGTCTGGTTCAGCACCGTACCGGCAAACAGCGAGACCATTTCCGGATAGCCGATACCGGCCGCCAGCGAGGAGTTCTTCGCCAGGTTCAGGTATTGGCTGGTCAGCGGTGGAATGATCACGCGCAGGGCTTGCGGAATGATCACCTTGCGCAGGGTCGGACCGTTGCGCAGGCCGAGGGAATGCGCCGCTTCGGTCTGGCCGTGGCTGACCGACTTGATGCCCGAGCGCACGATCTCGGCGATGAACGCCGCGGTGTACACGGTCAGGGCCAGGGTCAAGGCCAGCAGTTCCGGGATCAGCACCCAGCCACCGACGAAGTTGAAGCCCTTGAGCTGCGGCATTTCCCAGTGAACCGGTGCGCCGACAATCAATGCGCACAGCGCCGGAATCACCAGGAACAGCGCCAGGCCGACCCAGAATTTGTGGAACGGCACGCCGGTGGCTTCGAAGCGTTTGTTGGCCCAGCGGCACATCAGCACGATGGCGACGATGGCCACCACGACGCTGACCACAAACGGCCAGAAACCGTCGGCCATCAGCGCGGCCGGCATGTTCAGGCCACGACTGCTGACGAAGAAGGTATCGCCGAAGTTATGGCTGTTGCGCGGTCCCGGCATGGTCAGGAATACCGCGAAGTACCAGAACAGGATCTGCAGCAGCGGCGGAATGTTACGGAAGACTTCCACGTATACCGTCGCCACTTTGGCGATGATCCAGTTCTTCGACAGCCGCGCCACACCGACGATGAAGCCGAGGATGGTTGCCAGAATCACGCCGATGAAAGTCACCAGCAATGTGTTGAGCAGGCCGATGACAAACACCCGGGCGTAACTGTCCGCTTCGGTGTAGTCGATCAGGTGTTGAGCGATGCCGAAGCCGGCACTGCGCTCCAGAAAGTCGAAACCGGAGGTGATGCCCCGGTGTTGCAGGTTGGTCTGGGTGTTATCGAACAGATACCAGCCCAGCGAGACCACCGCGATAATCGTGATGATCTGGAATACCCACGCACGCACTCGTGGATCGCTGAGGCTGAGCCTCTGCTTTGGTGCGCCGATTGAATTTTGCATGAAGTGCCCCGGAAATAATGGAACAGAACATCACCCGGTGGTTGGCCCACCGGGTGATAGAACCATCAGCGCACTGGTGGTGCGTATTGAATGCCGCCAGCGTTCCACAGAGCGTTCAGCCCGCGGTCGATTTCCAGCGGAGTGCTCTTGCCGAGGTTTTTCTCGAACACTTCACCGTAGTTGCCGACTTGCTTGACGATTTGTACGACCCAGTCTTTCTTCACTTTCAGGTCTTTGCCGTACTCACCGTCGGTACCCAGCAGACGAGCAACGTCCGGGTTCTTGGTGCCCTTGGCTTCGGCTTCGACGTTTTTCGACGTCACGCCCGCTTCTTCGGCGTTGAGCATGGCGTAGCCAACCCAGCGCACGATGGCCAGCCACTCGTCGTCACCGTTACGCACGACCGGGCCCAGAGGTTCTTTGGAAATGGTTTCCGGCAGAACCACGTAGTCTTTCGGCGAAGCCAGCTTGCTGCGCTGGGCGAACAGTTGGGACTTGTCGGAGGTCAGCACGTCGCAACGACCGGATTCCAGCGACTTGGCGCTTTCGTCGGAGGTGTCGAAAGTGATCGGGGTGTATTTCAGACCGTTACCGCGGAAGTAGTCGGAAACGTTCAGTTCGGTAGTGGTGCCGGCCTGGATGCAGATGGTCGCGCCATCCAGCTCTTTGGCGCTCTTGACGCCCAGCTTGTTGTTTACCAGGAAGCCGATGCCGTCGTAGTAAGTGATGAAGCCCGGGAATTTCAGACCCATGCCTGCGTCACGGGAGCTGGTCATGGTGGTGTTGCGCGACAGAATGTCGATTTCGCCGGACTGCAGCGCGGTGAAGCGCTCTTTGGCGTTCAACTGACTGAACTTGACCTTGGTCGCGTCGCCGAATACCGCAGCGGCCACGGCACGGCAGTAGTCAGCATCGATACCGACAATCTTGCCGGTGGCGTCTGGAACCGAGAAACCAGGCAGGCCATCGCTGACGCCGCACTGTACAAAACCTTTCTTCTGCACTGCATCCAGGGTCGCGCCCGCCTGAGCGAACCCACTGACGCCGAGTACTGCGGCTGCAGTCACGACTGCCAGGGTGGATTTCAACATCTTCATTCAAACCTCCAGTTTTGCTCTTGTTGTGTCGGAGCGTGAGTCCTGTCGCACCCTTTTGAGGCGTTGTTGACCCGTGTTGGTTTTTTTTAGGGTCAACCGACGTAGGACCGTAGCCATGAGTCTAGTAGGAGAAAATCCACATCATGGACAACTCACTTCTCACCAATCGGCCGAACGGGCTGTAGCCCTTTCACGTTCGCGAAGCCCGTAGCGGACACTGGCGAACATCCATTACCGGATTTTTTGCTATCCCACTGCCAACAATGGCCTGATAGTGTTACCGACAGTTGTGGGATTCTTCATACGCGCTTCCCTATAGCAAAGCCCGTACCACACCGCCCGCTTAAGCGGTTAAGCGACAGGTCAATAGCAAAACTTGTAACCTTGCGACATCTTCGTAACTGATCAACCAGACGCGCACTCACCCCTCGCACTGAATGAGAGCGCACGCACAATATTGGAGCAAACATGACCGAGCCCTTGATCCTAGAACCCGTCAAGCCCGCAGACGCCTGCGTGATCTGGCTCCACGGCCTGGGCGCCGATCGCTATGACTTCCTGCCCGTGGCTGAAGCCCTGCAGGAAACCTTGTTGAGCACACGCTTCGTTCTGCCTCAGGCGCCAACCTGTGCGGTCACCATCAATGGTGGCTACGAGATGCCCAGCTGGTACGACATATTGGCCATGAGTCCGGCTCGCGCGATCAACCGTGAGCAGCTGGAAGAGTCCGCACAAAAAATCATTAAGTTGATCGACACGCAGCGAGCCATCGGAATAGACGCCTCGCGCATTTTCCTGGCCGGTTTCTCCCAAGGTGGCGCGGTGGTCTTGCACACCGCTTTCCTGAAATGGCAGGGACCGTTGGGTGGCGTACTAGCCCTCTCCACTTATGCCCCGACCTTCAGTGACGAACTGGAGCTGTCCGCCAGCCAGCAGCGTATTCCGGTGCTGTGCTTGCATGGCCAGTACGACGATGTAGTGCAAAACTCGATGGGCCGCAGCGCCTACGAGCATTTGAAGCAGCGTGGTGTCACCGTGACATGGCAGGAATACCCAATGGGCCACGAAGTGTTACCCGAAGAGATCCGCGACCTTGGCGTCTGGCTTGCCGAACGCTTGCGTTGAACTTTCCTGCGATTTTTTGCTTAAAACAGCCCTTTGATCCATCCCACTACGCCGCGCCCGTTTCTTGCATTACACTGGCCGGCGTACATTCCTTAACCAATTGATGAGATGACCGT